>JAJFUQ010000039.1 GCA_021372355.1 Nocardiaceae bacterium
TCGCCCACCGGTCGGTGCTCGGAGTGGGCGCGTACTGCATCGTCGATGGCGCGAGCGGCGGGTTCAGAAGCGAAAGCCATGGAACCAGAGTAGGTCGGGGGTACGACAAGTAGGCGGGGCAGTCACTTTGCTCTGCGCGAAACATACCGAGCGGTCCTATCTAGCCTTCCGTTCCGCCCTCCAACGGCGTTGACTGAGAGGTATCCATTGGGCTGGAGGGTGGCTCTCATGGTTGACGTGGACGTTTGCGTCGTCGGCGCGGGATTCGCGGGCCTCACCGCAGCGCTGCGACTTGCCCAGCACGGCCGCCGAGTCGCAGTACTCGAAGCCCGGGACCGGGTCGGCGGACGGACGTTCACCGAATCCCTGGCCGATGGCTCCTATATCGACCGCGGCGGCGGCTGGGTCGGCCCCACTCAGGATCGCATTCACGCCCTCATGGACGAGTTCAGCGTGTCGACCTACAAGCAATTCAATAAGGGCGCCAATCTGGTGGTCCTCGACGGTAAGCCACACCGATACAAGGGCACGGTTCCCTTCACACTCGGGCCGTGGGCGACCGCGAACATGGGCATCGCTTTCCTCAACCTCGAACGGCTGTGCCGAACGATTCGGCCGAACGAGCCGTGGAACGCACCGCACGCGGCCGAACATGACGCGACGACTCTGGCCACGTGGCTCAAGCGAAACGTCCATTCGAAGCCCGCCTACGATCTCCTCGAAACCGGCGTCGCGGGCTGCTACACCTCAGCCGCGTCCGAGGTGTCGCTGCTTTTCGTGCTCTTTCAGATGGCGTCGGGCGGCGGTCCGCGGTTCGTGCTCGGCGTCGAGAACGGCTCCCAGGACGCACGACCGGTAGGCGGGATGGGTGCGATCTATGGTCCGATCGCGAAGTACCTCGGCGACCGAATTCACCTGAGTCAGCCCGTTCGATCGATCACTCAGGACGCCGACGGTGTGACGGTCCGAGCGGAGTCCACAACCGTTCGGGCGTCCCGGGTCGTCGTGGCCGTGCCCATCGCCATCGCCAGTCACATCCTGTTCGAGCCACAGTTGCCCGTTGATCGCGCCATGCTGCACCAACGGATGCCTGGCGGTTCGATCATGAAGGTCGCAGTTGTGTATGACGAGCCGTTCTGGCGCGCGGATGGGTTGACCGGCCTGTCGGCGTCACCCGGGACCGCAGCACCGGTCACCATCGACGCGTGCACTGCCTCGGGAAAGCCGGGCATCCTCTGCGTCATCAGCGAAGGTCCGAACTGCCGTCGGCTGGGCCGAATGAGCGAATCGGACCGGCGCCAAGCGATTCTCCGCGACCTGTCCATTCGGTTCGGCCCTCGAGCCGCCAATCCGGTCGAGTATCACGAGCAGGACTGGACCCTCGAAAGATATTCCGGCGGCGGAATGCTGAGCCATGCTCCCACCGGCGTCCTGACCGAGTTCGGTCCGGCGCTCAGAGCTCCGTGCGGCCGTATTCACTGGGCCGGGACCGAATCGTCGGCGGTGATGTGCGGGTGGGTTGACGGGGCGGTCAGATCCGGCGAACGGGCTGCGCACGAGATCATCGATCTGGAGTTCGCGTAACTCGCGGCACTATCGACCGCCAACCGCCCCCGCCGAACTTGGCACCGGACCAATCAACTTCGGCGCCAGTGTGTTCGCACTCGGATCTGATCGAGCCAAGCCGTAGCGCGTCACCCCGCCCGAACCAGCCACAAGCAGATCCGCACCTTCGGTCGTCGCGGTGACCGCCACCTGCACGCCCGAGCCTGGGAACGGTTCGAACGACGAGGTCTGGCGGAATTGCAGGTGCGCACCGTGCTCACCCGGCGCATGCGTGTACATCGCGGGCGCTCCGTCGAGTCGCGAGCCACTCGACCAGGTACGGACCGTGCCATTGCCGGCGGTCTGACCGGTGATGATGCTTTGCGCACCGCCCTCGGAACCAGCGACCCACCCGACCGCCAGCGAAACGCCATCGCGGTAGCTGTCATCGAACGCGAGGAATTCCGAAGCCTTCAGCGGGTCCTTCGAAGGCTCGCCTCCCCCGGTCGCGGCGGTCGGGGCGAAGAGGTCGTACCGGAATACCTTCACGCGCGGCGCCTCGCCCGGTCCGGGAACGGTCACGATGCTGGGCCGCCCCGACGCCAACTCGACCTTGCCGGTCGCGAGGGAGACTCCCGCCCTCGAGCCCGGGTACGGCGCGAACGACGAAAACACCTCCGGCGCTTTACCCTTCGCCGGCAGAACCGACGAGAACACCTTCACCTGCGACTCGATGCCGGGTCCTGCACTGACAATGATGTTGTCCGCGAGAGCATTGCCGTCGACATCTCCGCCGGCGACCGTTACTCCTCCCCGGAAGTCCGCACCAAACGGCGAGAAGCGCGCAAGTTCGGTCGTGAATCCGCGGGCGCCGTCGTAAGCGACCACTTCGTTCATCACTCCCGATCCGGTGCCGGCGATCAGGTCGAGAACCATGTCGCCGTT
This sequence comes from Nocardiaceae bacterium, assembly GCA_021372355.1. GTDB lineage: Bacteria > Actinomycetota > Actinomycetes > Mycobacteriales > Mycobacteriaceae > Smaragdicoccus. Next base: position 2,491 of record JAJFUQ010000039.1, read on the forward strand.
GACGTCCGCCATGGCCACCGACGGCGTACCAGTGAATCCGGGGAACGGCGTCACGGACGCCACTTCCCGATCACCCGCGCCGTCGAAAACGGTCACCTTCCCGGCCGCCGCTGCCGCGTACGACGACACCTGCGGGATCACGTTCACGACAGCCATCAGACCGTTGTCCTCGTGATTGAGCCGGTGGCAGTGGATGACGAACGATCCGGTGTAGTCCGTGAACTTCGTGCGCACGGTCGTCGTCGCGTCGACAAGAGGGTTCTCCTGGTCATCGGTGACCGGCGCCGGAACGTTGACGTTGTCCTCGCCCCACATCTGCACGCCGGTCGTCGTGCCGGCGACGGGACTGTAGATCTGCATCACCTGGAAGTCGTTGACGTGGATGTGCATCGGGTGTTCGTCGTTGTTCTTGTTGGTGATGACCCATTCCTCGACCGAGTTCAGCCGCGGCTGGATGAGCGGAATATTCGGGAAGGTGTTGTCGGCGAACTCGTAGGTGAACGCTTTCGGGTCGTCCGTGCTCGCTTTGTCGTTGCTGAAACCACCCGAAACGATGAGATTTCGGGTGACGTCCGGTGTCATCGCGGCGGTGTTCACGAAGGACGTGTACGCCCCGAGTTCCTGACCCGGCTTGAAGGCGACCGTCTTGCCTTTTCCGCCGTCCGGACTGACCTTGAGCAGTTTCTGCGTCGGGACGACGAAGAAGCCGTCGGCGTAGCTGATCACTGATGGGTCGACGGAGGTCGTGCCGAGAACCGCGTTGGGATGGTCGGTCCCGTTGTTCGTGTAGAGAATTCCCGGGTTCGAGACTGGCTTCGCGCCCGGTACCGGGGGCATCTCCAGCACGAGATCCCCTCGCTCGGGCATCGTCACCGCGATCGCGTAGCGCGACCCCGGTGGAATGACGAGCCTCGTCCCGTCGCCGTCGACGGGCGCCTGGACCTGGGTGAACGGGTTGCCGTCCTGACCGACGATGGCGAACTTCGGATGCTTCCCTGTTGCCGTTTCGGTGAGCGTCACCGGCATGTAGGCGAAGTCGCTGATGTTCGCCAGTACCCAGATCTCGGTCTGCCCGGGCTTCGTCTTGAGCTCCGGCTGAAACTGTCCGTTGATCGTGAATTGGACATCGCGTTCGTTGTCGGGGAGCCCCGGGTTGGCCGGAATGTTCGTCGCATTCCTCGCGAAACTCTGCAGATTGCTCGGGATGAACTGAGTTTGGCCCCGGTGGTTGTCGGGCGACAACGGGCCGCTGTACCAGTTCGTGAAGTACCGAGCGCCCGGACTCGTCTGGGCGAAGTTCACCGGCGCCATACTCGGGCGGTACGTGCCGTCGGCGAGCTGACTGGCGTCAGGCGGGCGCAGAGTGCTGACGAACTGCGACCAGCTCGGATCGTTGAGATGCGCGCCCGATCCGCTCCGATCAAACACGAAGTTGTACTGCAGTGCCATATCGCGGACAGGCAGTTGATTGTCGGTCACGAGCGGGAGGTTGCCGTCCGGACGACCGATCTCGAGCAGTCCGGCCAAACCGCGGTACGTCTGCTCGGCGGTCAGCGTGTGCAGATGGCTGTGGTACCAGTACATTCCCGCCGGCATCGACTTCGGAATCGCGTAGTCGTAGCGGTTGCCTTTGCCCGCGGGGATGTCGAGCAGCACGTTATCGGCATTGCCATCCGGGCTGACGTGCAATCCATGCGTGTGCAGATTGATCGGGGCTGCGGTCAACGCAGCTGGATAGAGCGGAACCTCTTGACCCACCGGCGTGAACTGAAAGCTGTAGAAGTCCGAAATCCGCAGACCCTGCAGGTCGTTGTCGAAGTGGACGATGAGGCGCTGCCCGGGATCGACGCGGAGCGTGGGCGCCGGATAGAGATCCTTGCCTTCCGTCGAACCATCGGAGGACGTGCCGCGGATCAGCGTGTAGCCGAAGAGGAGAAAGCCCGACACCGGCTTCGAGGCGGTGTCGAGTGACACCGAACCCTGGTGCGCCGAAAGCCGCACCTCGAGAACGCCGTCTTTGCTGCTGAGCTTGACCGGTTCCCGGTATTCCGCCGACTTGCCTTCCTTGCCGAAATTCGAACCCGGCAGCCTCGCGTTTTCCTTCTTCGACGTGCATCCGGCAACGATCAACATCAGGGTGCAGGCGATGCTCAACCAAACGGCAATCCGACTCCGCCCACGCACCGCGTACCCACTTACGTCAGAACAACTGCCAGAAGAGAACGATCATCACCGCGTACAGGGCGAGAAGAACGGCGACGCCGGTCAAGGTCGTCTTGGTGGTCGGATGGTGCGGCCGCAGCCACCACTGGAAGTGTTTGACGACCCACGGGACCAGCCACGTCAGCAGCGTCACGCTCACACAGTTACCGACGAAGAGCGCCATCGCGAACGGTAGGTTGACGTCTTTGGTCAGGATCGGCGTGCCGACGAAGTACCCGAAGATGAACACGACGGGGTACAGCATCAGCAGCACCATCATGTTCATCTTCCACGCGGGCGGTATCGCAGCGCCCGGGTCCGATGTCGTACCGAACCATTGGTCGAATCCGGTCTTCGCGACGAAGACGTGCCAGTGCTCGATGAATGGGTCGGTGTCCTTGAGCAACGCCTGCCGGGTGTCGGAATTCAGCCACGCCTGCAGGTTGTCCTCGTTGTCGAAACGCAGGATCGCCACGAAGGCCGGCTGAACCCCCGGAACCGGGGGTTCGAGCCGATACCCCTGGAAGCCCGGTGCCTGTGCCTGCGCCGCCGCGATTCGGCGCTCCCACTTCTGGTACTGGGCTTCCATCCCCTGCCGAACTCGTGTCGAGAACACCGCCGAAGCCGGCGCCGGCAGGGCACCCTCTCCGTCTCGAACGACGTTGACGTCGTCCACGCCGACCAGCATCGGCGCGACCGTCTCGAGCCGTGCAGCGCGTTCCGCCGAATGCAGCCAGGTCTGCGCTGCCTCCAGATCGGCGAACCGCTGCAAGATCACCCACTCCGGCTGTGTCGGCGGATTCGGCTTCAGGACGCGTTGTTCCAGAAAGCCCGGCACTCCGCTGACGCGCGCACTCGTCTCCTGCTGCCACGCTTCGAATGCGTCCTCCGATTCAGGGCGAACGCCGGTCTGGGTGACGATCGTGACGGTCATTGCAGTTGTGCGCTTTGCAGGTCAGCCGGCGCGCGGGTCACCACCCGCGGCTGTTCGGGAAGGCGCGCGTAGATACGGTCTGGCGTGAACGGCAACGACGAGAACCGAACACCGGTCGCATCCGCGAGCGCATTGGACACCGCCGGCGCCACGGGGTTGATCGCACATTCACCCTGCGACTTCGCTCCCATCGGACCGATCGTGTCGTAGGTGTCGGCGAAGAACACATCCGTGCGGGGCAGGTCCGCGAACGCCGGGATGCGGTAGTTGCGCAGATTGGGGTTCACCACGCCGCCCTCGGCGCTATGTACCAAATTCTCGGTGAGCGCCCAGCCGTACGCCATGCCGACCGCACCGTCGATCTGACCGCGGCATTGGAGTGGGTTGATCAGACGGCCGATGTCAGCGCCGTGGACACTGTGCAATATCCGGATCTCGCCGGTCACCAGATGGACGGCCAGGCGTACGCCGTGAACATTGAACGCGATCGTCCTCGGCGACAGGTACGCCTTGCGTTTGGCCTCGAACCGGTGGCCTTGTTCGGTGCCGATCGCATGAAGTTCTTTCAACGGGATGTTGCGGCCGCCGCAGACCACCATGTCGTCGAGCAACGTGCATTGCTCACGATCGACGCCGGTGTGCTTGCTCGCGAAGTTCAGAATGTCGTCGCGCATCGCGAGGGCCGTCAGATGTACCGCCTTGCCGGCCACCACAGTCCCGGTACTCGCGAACGTTCCGGTGTCGTACGGCGTGCGGTCGGTGTCGGCGTTGATGATGTCGACGTTGCCCGCGCGGGTCTCCAGAATCCCGGCGGCAATCTGCCGGTGGGCGTTGGTGATTCCGTTGCCCATTTCGCACGAACCGCACGCGAGGTGGTAGCTGCCGTCGGCGAGCAGCCGCAACTCGGCCGCGGATCGGTGCTCCGTCGGCGGACCACATTCCAGCATCGCAAGTGCGATGCCTGTTCCCTCGGCCCACTCGTCACCCGCTGGTTTCGCCACCCCGTTGCCCTTGGCGAGCTCGGATTCGACGTAGTCCATGCACTGATCGAGGCCGTAGCTGCCGAAGTCGGCATCCGTCGGGTCTTGCCAGATCGATTCGACATGATCGCCCGGGCGGACCATGTTCTTGCGCCGCATCTCCACTGGGTCGATCTTCAGCATGCGTGCGAGGTCGTCGATAGCGCATTCGATCGCGAATGTCGTCTGGGAGGCGCCATACCCGCGGAACCCGCCGCCCGGGAGGACGTTCGTGTAGACGGCGTACCCGACCGCCTTCTTGTTCGGACAGCGGTACGCAGCGAGCGGGCTACTCAGTGCCGCGGCGAGAGTCTCACTTCCGTGGTTCCCGTAAGCCCCCGTGTTCGAGTACACGATCACGTCGAGCGCCGTGAGCGTCCCGTCCTTCTTCGCACCGAGCCTGACCCGAGTCGTCATTTGATGACGGGTCGTGGCGCCGAGGAATTCCTCTTCGCGAGTCCACTCCCACTTCACCGGCCGACCGAGCCGCATGGTCGCGAGCAACGGGAGGTCTTCGGAAATCATCTCCTGTTTGCCGCCGAACCCTCCGCCGACGCGTTCGGTGAACACGTGCAGATCCCGGTCACGCAGGCCGAACAAGTAGCAGAGCTTCTGTCGAGCGACGAACGGGCCCTGCGAGCTGGTGCGGACGTGCCACCGGTTGTCCTCGCCGCGCCACGCGATCGAGCCATGGGTCTCGAGGTGCGTGTGCTGCACCGGAGATGTCGAGTAGGTCATCTCGTGCGTGGCCTCGGCCTCCGCGAGGCCCTGCGCCACATTTCCGGCTTCACCATGAATGTCGCAGAAGATGTTGTCCTTGTGCGCGTTGCCCTTGTCGTGCAGCAACGGCGCACTGGGCTCCATGGCCTCAACCGGGTCGAACACCGCGCGAAGGACCTCGTACTTCACCTTCAGCGCGCGAACTCCCGCCTCAGCTGCGGCCTCGGTCTCCCCCACTACGGCCGCGATCCGCTGGCCGGCGAATCGCGCGACATTGTCGAGAATCCGGGTGTCATCCGGGTCGACCAGATGGTCCTCGTGAATTGCTGTGCTGTACAGGCGGTTTGGAACGTCTTCCCACGTGTACACCGCAACGACACCCGGCACCGTCAGTGCGTCGCTGCGATCGATCTCGAGAATGCGCGCGTGCGCATGGGGCGACCGCAGGACCTTGAGATGAAGCATTCCGTCCATCGCGATGTCCATCGTGTACCGCGCGCGCCCCGTCAGGATGCCATCGCTGAAGGGGTTCGCAAGGCTGGCGCCACACGCGAGCCCGGCGACGTCCTTCTCCGCTTCCGAGACACCATGCAGCGCGTCGTCGATCGACCGGTAACCCGTGCAACGGCACAGGTTTCCCTTCATCGCCCGCGGCAGGTCCTGCTTCTGCTCGTCGCTCAGTGCGGCGGCGGTCATCACCATGCCGGCGGCGCAGAAACCGCACTGGAACGCCTGCGCATCCTTGAAAGCCTGCTGCGTGGGGTGCAACTCGCCGTCCGTGGCGAGGCCCTGAATCGTGGTGACCTTCTTACCAGCGGCGCGGAAGGCGGGAACGAGGCAGGAGTGGAACGGAGCGCCGTCGATCCACACCGTGCAGGCACCGCAGTCACCAGCGTCGCAGCCCTTTTTCACGCCGAAGACTCCGCGATCCCGAAGGAAAGTACGAAGACACTGTCCAGGTTCCGGATCAGCCGAGAACATCCGACCATCGACCTCGAAAGTGTTCATGCCAACTCCGCCCGGATCTGTTCAGCGAAATGGAACGTGAGGTGTTGCTTGTATTCCGCCGACCCGTTGACGTCGTGGAAGTAGTCCGGGAACGAGAGCCGGGCCGAGATCGCGCGACGAAGTTCATCCCGCGTCGGCACACTCTCGAAAGCGAACTGGACCGGCCGGCTCGTTGCGGCGGTGACGGTCACGCGGAAGTCCCGGCCGTCCTGACCGACGGTGCCGATGAGGAGCGCCGCCGAGCGTCCGAGCTTGACGAGCGACTGCTGGCGGAAGGCGACGCGTTTCGACAGTGCGGAGGCGGGGAGATGGATCGAGCGCAGTAGCTCACCCGGCTCCAGCACGTTCGCGTGGTTTCCGGTGACGAAGTCCAACGACGGAACGGTCCGCGGCACGCCGTCGCGCGGCAAGATCGTGTAGACGCCTTCGAGGGCGGTCGTCAGCGAGATCATCGCCCCCGCGGTGAGCGCCATGACGATGTTGCCGCCGACCGTCGCCGCGTTCCAGATCTTCCACGACGCGAGCAGTGCATTGCAGCAGTCCCGGAACACCGAAACCGCGCTCCATTCGGGAGGCCCCTCGTAGCGGAAAAGCTCGCCGATCTTGCACGTCGCGGCGATCTCGAGTCCAGCGTCGGACGCGGTCAACGCGGGCCAGTGCAGGCTCTCGAGGTCGATGAGCGTGTCCGTCGAAACCTGGGGTTCGGAGAACAGCCACGTCCCACCCGCCAGCCACGCGTAACCGTCGTGCCAATCCACGATCTGGTCTGCTGAGCTGGGGCGTTTGACGTCAACAATCGTGTTCAGATTCATGTCTGACCGCCATGGTCGAAACGTACCAATGGGTATGCCTAAACGTACCAATGGGTATTTTTTACACCCATTGCCCCATTCAACACCCCTAGACTGGCGTTTAGGAATCCCTTTCGGGCAGTTGGTTCAAGATTGGTCCATCTGGTTCGAAAGCCGACGGGCGGCGGTTCTTCAATGCGCGAAATACTCCCCCAGTTGATCCGGTGGATCGACGCCGATCTCCCCTTTGCGGTAGCAACCGTGACGCGGACGGTCGGCAGCACGCCGAAGCCACCGGGCGCCGCGGTCGCGGTGTCCGCGAACGGCGACATCATCGGCGGAATCTCAGCGGGTTGCGTCGAATCCGAGCTCATCGAGTTGGCCAATCGGGTTCTTGCAGAACACGAGCCAGCGATCGCCCAGTTCGGTCCGGGCGATGATTTCGGTCCCGGGCTCAGCTGTGGAGGCACCATCGACGTCGTCGTCAACCACTCTCTCCAACTCGCACCTCGACTTCTTGCCGCCTCTCGGTCGCTGACCTCAGGACACGACGCCGAGGTCGAGATCTCGCCCGATT
>JAJFUQ010000064.1 GCA_021372355.1 Nocardiaceae bacterium
GGGCACTTCTTGGCCCAGGAGTCGACGGTGGCGGTGGCTGAGAGGGTGGTCATGGCGTGGTCCTGTCTTGCGAGGTTTCTTCGCCGGTTTGTTCGGCGCTGAGGTCAACGATCGCAATCCGTGAGCAGGAGTTATGTCCTCCAGAGGGTCGATCTGACGGGGGACATCCGGTTCCTCCGATCAGGTGAATCCACGCCGTGTCGAGTGACAAGATCGACGCGGGAGGGTGACATGGGTTCGACTCGAATCGGTGAGAACACCACGCTGGCGGCCACGGTCACGGCCGCAGGAATCGCACAACTTCCGACCGCCGCGATCGTCGTCGCCCTCGCTTCGATCCACCGAGAGTTCGGCACCTCCGTCGAGGAACTGCAGTGGACTGTCACCGCATTTCTCATCCCGTATTCGGCGCTCATGATCGCGGCTGGCCGAGTCGCGGACGTGTTCGGGCGCCGTCTCGTCCTGCTGGGCGGAACCGCGCTGTTCGTCGTCGGATCGGCGATCTCCGCTCTGGCCGATGACACCCCGGTCCTTATCGCTGGAATCGGGGTCTCGGGAATCGGGGCCGCGGCAATGATCCCCGCATCGATGTCCGTCATCACCGACGTCTTCGTCGACGCCAAACGTGCGTTGGCCATCGGCCTGTGGGGTGGTGCCACGGAGTTGGTATCCGGCGTCGGAATCCTGATCGGCGGAGTCCTGATCGCCAGCATGAACTGGCGCTCGATCTTCGAATTGTGCATCGTCATCGGAATCGCGATCATCGCCGCGGTCGTGATGACGACGCCGGAATCCCTCGACGCGAACGCCTCCCGCCGGATCGACTATGCGGGCGCACTCGTGTCGGCGTTCCTGCTGTCGGTGCTGAGTCTGGCCCTGATTCAGGGGCCGAGCTGGGGCTTCGCCACGCCTTCGACGCTCGCGCTATTCGGACTTTCAGCGGTGGCCGCGGTGGCATTCGTGCTGATCGAGCTGCGATCACCCGCGCCGATCATCGAATTCAGCCTGCTCCGGCGTCGAAACTTCACGGGTTCGCTGGTCGTGATCTTCGCGCTCGATTTTTCGCTGGGCGCGCTGCTGTTCTTCCTGCCGCTCTACTTCCAGGAGATGCTCAGCTACTCGGCGATCTGGACCGGCGTCGTTCTGCTCCCACTGACCGGCCTCATGGTGATCGGGTCACCGCTCGGCGGGAAGATCGCCGCGAAGGTCGGGCCGCGGCCGCCGATCGTCGTCGGGCTCGCGGTGATGGCGGGCGGCATATATCTGCTCGCGCAACTGTCGACCTCGACGACGATGTCGCAGCTGTGGCTCCCGACGGCGCTCATCGGATTCGGCACGGGTTTGGCGCTCACGCCGATGAACCTCGCGGCGATGAACGCTGTCGACCGCGATCGCGCGGGAGCCGCGTCCGGATTGCTCGTCACGCTCAGCGGACTCGGCGCGACGCTTGGTGTGGCAGTCACCGGGGCAATGTTCAATGAGCTACAAGCTCACCGGATCATGTCGTTGCTTTCCCAACACGGCCAGCTCGTCAGCGAGGATCAAGCCCGCAACCTGAGCGGGCTTCTTGCGGATACTCCGGCCGCGCAGGCGACCCTTGAGCAAACCGTCCGAATCGAGCCGACGGAAGCGCTGAATGTCGTGCGCGAGGCGTTCGTTTCCGCCCTCGGGACAAGCCTGCTCGTGTCCGCCGGACTGGTGGCGGTCGGCGTGGTTCTCACGTTCGCTCTCATGCGCAATGACACGGCAGTTTCCGAGGAGAAAACGGTGCCCGTAGGGGCGCCGCCGCTGCGGTCCGCGGCGGTCTGAAACCGTTGGCGGACTGTTATTTTGCGGGCCAAGCGCGGCGTGTGGTTTGCGATCTTGATGGTGCGAAACTCACTTCATGCAACCCCGGCCGGATTCGTCGGCAAAGTTCCTGTGCGGCATCGCTTTTGCCGGAATCACCACCACTGTCAGCACGTTGTTGTCGGCGGGCGTCGCGAACGCCGACACAGTCACCACCACGATCGCCGTCGGCAATGAGCCTCGCGATGTCACGGTGTCCCCAGATGGGGCTCATGCGTACGTCTCGAACGGGTCGTCCGACAGCGTCAGCGTCATCGATACATCGACCAACACCGTCACCGGAACGCTGTCCGTCGGGAGCGGTCCGCGCGATCTCGCGGTGAGCCCCGACGGAAAGACGCTGTACGTCGCGAACTCGGCCAGCAACACGATTTCGCTCGTCGATCTGGCTTCGACGGCGGCGGCGAATTACCCCGTTGGCAACCTTCCGCAGGGCCTCTCGCTGAAGCCGGATGGCACCGCCGCCTACGTCACGAACCTCGACTCGAATTCGGTGAGCGTTTTCGACATCGCCACGAAGACTGTCACCGCCACGATCTCGGTCGGTTCCCAGCCCCGCGATGTCGCGTTCTCGCCGGACGGAACCCGCGCCTACGTCACCAACCTCGCTCAAGACAGTGTCAGCGTCATCGACACCGCGACGAACAAGCTGATCGACGCGAATGGACCGGCCGCGGGCACGAACATCGGCGTGGGTGACATGCCGGCGAACCTGGCGGTCTCACCCGACGGTTCCGTTGTCTACGTCGCCGACCAGGCATCGAATTCGGTTTCGGTCATCAACACCGCGACCTATGCGGTGTCGAACATCCCGGTCGTCGGCGATCCGTCCCGCGTGAGTTTCACGCCCGACGGATCGCGCGCCTACGTCACCCAGAGCAACGGGGACGCGATCGCGATCATCGACACCGCGACGCAGACCGTCGTGGGCACTGTGCCGGTCGGTACGACTCCGCTGGGAGTCGCGTTCACCGCAGACGGCAAGACCGGGTACGTCGCGAACTACGGCACGAACTCGGTGTCGGTTCTCACTGTCCAGGTGCCGCCGACCGTTTCTGGTGATCCGTCCGCGGGCATGGTCGGGCAGGAGTACACGTTCGCGTTCACGACCGCGGGGATGCCGGCGCCGACCGTGACGGCCGACAACGCATTGCCCGCAGGTCTGACGCTGTCACCTGAAGGTGTGCTCTACGGGACGCCGACGGAAGCGGGATCGTTCCCGCTCTCCATCACGGCGTCGAACGGCGTCAACCCAGCGGCACATCTTTCGGTGACGCTCCTCATCGACGCCGTGCCGTCGATCTCCGGTGAGCCGCCGCAGGGTCAGACCGGACAGGCATATTCGTACTCGTTCGCGGCAGCTGGTTACCCGGTGCCGACGGTCTCCACTTCGAGTCCGCTCCCGAAGGGACTCCGCTTGTCCTCGAGTGGCGTGCTGTCCGGAACCCCGACCGAAGGCGGGACCTACCCGCTGACGATCACCGCATCAAACGGCACCAATCCGCCCGCGACGCTCAAGACGACGATCGTCGTGACCGGAGAATCGATCCCGTGTGCGTTCGGTTCCTTGTGCGACCTGGGTATCGGCTAGCCGGATACACCGCATAATGCGTTCATGAGCACCGGGGACGGGGTTCTTGAACCCCGTCGTATTCTCCGCGTTCGGCAGAACGCGGGGGTCCGGCGATGGCTGCGGGAATCACCGAACGCGGTCGTGCTCCTGGCGATCGGCGTCGGTGCGCTGACCGGCTGCGGGGCACTTGTATTCCGATGGCTCATCGAGATTTTCACGAACGCGGTCACCGGATTCGACGAGTATCCGGGCCACGGTCCCAGCCTGCGTTTCCCGGGGTTGGGGCTGTGGTTCCTCGCTATCGCCCCCGTCGTGACCGGCGCGATCTACGGCCCGCTCGTTTACTGGCTGGCACCGGAATCGCGACGCCTCGGCGGGGCGAAGGAAACCTCGAACCCCTACGCCGATCACGGCGCCGGAGTGACCTTGCGCGTCACCGCGGTGAAGACGCTCGGATCTGCGATCACGATGGGCGGCGGCGGCTCGGTAGGCCGCGAAGGACCGATGGTCGCCATCGGCTCGGCGGTGGGCTCCGCGATCGCCTCCGCCTGTCGAATCGACACGTCGCGCATGCGATTACTCATCGCGTGTGGCGCCGCCGCGGGCATCTCGACCGCCTTCAACGCGCCGATCTCGGGAACGTTCTTTGCGATGGAGATCATCATTCGCAACTACACGACCCGATCGCTCGGAGCGGTCATGTTGTCGAGTTGGACCGCACATGTCATCGGAAAAGCGGTCATCGGGGAGGCTCCGCTGTTTCCCATGCCCGTCATGCGTGCCGACAGTCTGACCGAGATGCCGGTGTTTCTGCTGGTCGGGGTTGTGGCCGGGCTGGTGGGCGTCGTGTTCGCGCGGTCGGTTCCACTCGTGGCGCGAATCTGCGACTGGGTCTGGCGGGGCCCGGAGTGGCTGCGCCCAGCGGTCGGCGGTGTCCTGCTCGGCCTCTTGCTCCTCGCTCTGCCAGAGATGTACGGCTCGGGATATCCCGTGCTCGAGAACGCGATCGAGGGGCACTACGACCTTGCCCTGGTACTCGTGCTGATGGTCGGAAAGATCGTCGCGACGAGTTTCACCCTCGGAATCGGCGGACTCGGAGGTGTTTTCGCGCCGACGTTGTTCATCGGGGCGATGGCGGGCACGGCCTTCGGACTCATCGTCGGCGAGATATGGACCGGCGCCTCGTCGCCCGCGGTGTACGGGTTGGTGGGGATGGCTGCGGCGTTCGCGAGTGCGGAGCGGGCCGTGCTCACCGGCGTCGTTCTCATCTACGAGCTGACCCGTGAGCTCACGCTTGTCGTGCCGCTGGTTCTCGCGGTTGCCATGGCCGCATTGGTCGCGCGGCTGCTACGAACCCGCGAGGCGGAGAGCGCACTTCGAGAAGTGATCACCGCGGCGGCGGTCGCTCGCGAAGTACCCGAGCCGATTCCGATCACCAGTTCACCCGCCGAGGCTGCGGCGGCTTTGGCGCGATCGCCACACAACCTGCTTCCCGTCATCGACGGCGAAGGTCATTACGTGGGATGCCTCAGCTCGCACGACCTCCTCGAAGCGAGCAGTTCGCGTACCACCCTCATCAACGGACTCATAACGCACCCGACGACCGTGTCGCCGAACGCGGAGTTGCGAGAGATGCTCGACACCTTGGCATTTCAAGGCGGGGCGCCGGTGCTCGGCGACGACGGCAACCTGGTCGGCTGGC
>JAJFUQ010000068.1 GCA_021372355.1 Nocardiaceae bacterium
ATCATTGGCTGCAGCATCCCGATCTTCAGGAGGAACTCATCGCTGACCAGTAGCAGTTTCTTGACGCCGGTGCCGACGATGTGGTCGCACAATTGCAGCGATGAACCCGGACCGGTAAACAATTCCGGCTGCCGGAAGTCCAGGATCTTCGCCGCGACTTTCATCCCGAACTGAAGCTGCTTGAAAGCGAAGACCTGGATCGGGTGCGGAATCATTGCTTCTCCCCTGGCGTGCAATGTGCGAGTCACGCCGATCGTATCCCCGGCTGTCCGGCGTAGATGTCCGGTCTCCTATCTAGCGGTGTCCCAATGGGCACACGCCGACGCGTTCGTGGCCGGCCTCCAGACCACGGGCGACGGTGAAGGTGTAGCCGTCGGCCGGGGCACCAACTCGCTGGTATCGGGGATCGTTCGCAACATCGTGCTGATAGCCCATCGCCTGGAGATCCGGGTTGTCACCAAACCGGCTGAAGTCCCTGACCCACGTGCTCGAAAGATTGACCCGTCGGGCGTTCTCACTGGCGAGGAGGGCCTTGGCGATGGCACGAATCGAACTCCGGACGCCGGGCAGGAGTCGCGGAGCGCCGAGGGTCTGTCGGTACTGCTTCGGCAGGCCTGCCGTCAGAACCTGACCGCCGAGCGCCTTGCTCGGCCCGGGGAACCACGCTTCAAACGCCTTGATCTGGCCACGGTAGAGCTCGGCGGCTTCCTCTGTGTAGCGGGCGTGCTTGCTCTCGAACGCCACCACCCACGGCTCGACCTCGTCATACGACGACCAGATGCCCTTGAGGCCCATCATGTTTCCGATGGCGGCCCACAGGTGGTACCGCGCGTCGTTCTCGACCGTCGTAAAGAAGTTCGCCGCGCCAAGATCGCGGGCCCACCGCTCGGGCTCGATGATCATGAGGCCGAGGATGTGAAGTTGCAGGTTGTTGCCCACGCCGCGCGCGTCGTGGTGGATCTGCTGAATCCGGTCGACGACTCGCTGCATTTCCGCGCTGTCGGGGCCATAGCGATACAACAGTCCGAAGAAGGCCAATGTGTCGCGGTCGCGGTTTTCCGGAGCGTTCACGTAGCCGCCGGTGCGGTGCGTGACGATTGCCTCGGCCGGGTGCGTCACGCCGCGCGCAAAACCAGACGCATAAGCCATCTGCGCGAACATCGGCGGCGTCAGAACCTCGAGCGACAGATGCGTGATCTCGGCACAGTCGGCAACGGGGTCCAGCCCGGCGATCATTTCGCGAACCTCGGCGGCAGTGACGGTCCGGTCCTCCCAAAGCTCTGGGCGACGCAACGTGAACATAGACTTTCCTAGCGCTATAACGGTGATATAGCACTAGTCTGTGGCTGTGTTGCGCCAGTGTCAGCGACGCAGGTCACCTGCGTGGGGTTACCTGGCTCCCACTTCTCATTCCGCGAACCCAGCGAGGATTCCAGCCAACTCGACCGGTCGGCTCAGGTTCGCGCAGTGCCCGGATTCGATCTCGTCAGGGTCGGTGAGTCCGAGTCTCGTGGCCGCCACCTGTCGTTGGACAGTTGGCGCGATGAACCGGTCTTGGGTCGTCACGATGAAGCGCGCCGGGATCGTGGGCATGGCACTTCGAGGCCAGGGCGTTTCGCCCAGCGTTGCGCTGGTCGGACGCTCCCTGGCCATCGCTTGCGTGGACAACTCCCCTGGTACGTCATGGTAGAAGGGGTCTGCGCTGCCGGTCGGCGTCCAGCCGACGTGGTCGAACCATTCGTCGGCTGTCTCTCCCGGCTGCGGCACCAAACCTGCGACGAAAACCTGAAGTCGCGCATTCAGCCGGGTTGCCACGAGTGGGACGAAGAGCCCACCGGCAGAGTGCCCGACCACGACCACGTCAGAGGCGGATCCGACTTCCGTCGCAACCGCCTCGACGCAGTCGTCCCAGGTCGCGTCGTCGCGGTCGGTAGGTAGGTCCGGAGCCACCGTCGCGTACCCGCGTTCCTGCAGAGCCTGTTGCACCAGGTGCCACGCCCAACCGCCATCGCCGGAACCGTGAATCAACGCGAAGGTCGTCATGTGACCGGTTTACCGTGAATTTGCCAGCCGCGCAGCAATGACCGGAATGACGATCGCGGCCGCGACGATGTGCGTGAGCATCAGCGTGAGTTTGGTTTCGACTGCGGCGTTCACGATTGCATCCGGGACGAGCGACAACGCCGTCAATGCAACGGTGGTGCGAATCCATGCCAGGCGAGGGTTCGCGGCCCATTGGCGCAGGCCGGCGGCGATGGCGACACCGAGAACGGTGAGCATCAGGGTCGCCGTGGCGAATCCGGGGACCGGAATCTCCTGGCCGTCGATCGCGAGGGAGATGCCGGCGGCGTGCGCGACGGCGGCAACCGCGGTCGTCGCCGCTGCGGCTCCCAGCGTCGCCAGTGCAGCCGGAATCCAAAAGGAACGAGCGGAGCTGGTCGACGTCGTGGTTGCGGTGAAAGCGGTGGTGGTCATGTCGTCCTCCGATGTGATGCGGCAGCCGTTTGCTGCCTCTCATCACTTCGACGAACGAGAGTGACCAAATACGACAAGTGGTCCGAAAGTTTTTTCTCGTCGGACCTACCGAAGCTCCTCGGATACCGATCCGACCTTCAGCGTCCGGGTTTCGAAGCCGTCCCAGTAGGTGATTCGGTCGACCTCGAGTCGAACGGTGTCACCACTGACGATCCCTCGCCCACGCAGGACGATGCCGCGTTGCTGGGTCGGCCGCTCGTGTACCGGTTCGTCGAGCGTCACGCAGGCCGAGACGGTTTCGCCGTCGACGTTGTCGAGCAGTTCGGCGGGGGCCGTCGCGGTCATCGTCGACGGGTCCCACGCCACCGGCATCGCCAGGAGCTTGTCGGGAGACGCAACGCCCAGAATTCCCGATGCGTTGTTGATCAGTGCAGCCATTCCGGTCGGTAGGTCGCCAAGGTCGAGACGGGTGTCGACGGCGGGAGCGTCGGTGCCGCGCTCATAGACAAAGTCGGTGGTCGTGAGCGCGTCTGGCCGAAGCTCGGTGAGTACCTGGTCGTACGGAAGTGTGCGCGTGACAGCGGTTAAGGTGTCGCGAATGAACCCGAGCGCGTGCTTCGGATTTCGTACGGTCCACGACGCGAGGCCCGCACCGATTGCGGGGACCGTCGGGAGTGCTGCGAGTGCGCCCAACGGATCGAGTGGGCTCAGCATTCGAGCCTGTCCGGTGAAGATCGACGTGCCGTCGCTCCCCGGGACGACCCACGTCGTTGCGGGCCGACGCGACAGGATCTTCGCCTTGAGCGACTTCCGATTGCTGAGGTACCAGATGCTTGTCCCGGAGGCGCCGTAGAGCACGGGCGTGATGACCGGCCCGGACTTGGTTCCGATCGTCACGTAGGCCAAAGTGCCGCTGTCGATGGGGCTGTTCGCGCAGGTCATGGTTCCTCCGGCCGGCTCCGTTGAAACTCGGCACGTCGTCGACGCCGAATGAAGCCGGTTGACCCCAATGTTGCAGCCAATCCGCCTAATTGCAATAGCATTCTAAATAATGGACGAGGTTGGAGGCCGCAATCACATCCCGCGACGGCCCGCGACGCGGCGCCGCACCCGTTCGCGCGCAGCGCTTCTCGACGCCGCAGAGCAGGTGTTCATCGAGGGTGGGGTCGCGACCCTGAAAGTCGAGGACCTCGCCGAGCGTGCCGGGGTATCGGTGGGCACGATCTATACGCAGTTCGGGAGCAAAGATGGCGTCTTCCTCGCACTCGCCGAGCGTGCCTTGGACACTGCGGCGGCCTATCTGGCGCAGGCGTTTGCCGTCGCCGAGTCGCCGCTGGAACAGGTTGCCGCCACCGGATCGGCCTACCTGCAGTTGCTGCTCGACAATCCGGTTCTCGCTCGGTACTTCGTCACCGATCCCCTCTCGCTCGCCGGGCAGAGCGCCGAGGTCCGCGCGCGCATCGAAGGTCGTGCGCAGGAGCTGATCGCCGCGGTCGCCTCCGGTATCCAGGCGGCGATTGATGCCGGCCAGGCGCAGCCGATGGATGCGAACCTCATGGCCAATTTCCTGCTGGCTTCCTGGAACGGGGTCATTGCCGCGACGCAACGGCCCGATGCGCTTGCACTGTCGTTGCAGACTGCCCAGGATTGCATCGAACAAGCACGTCGATTCCTGCTCGATGGGATGAGCACACCGGAGTACCGGGACTCGCGCGGGCATTCGAAGGCGCGACTCCTGGACGTTCCGCGGCCGGCTGCCGGGGACCTCCTCCCCTGATACACACGCAGCCTTCTGGCAGGCTTGCGATGTGACGACTGTCGGCATCGCGGAGTTGGAAGCCCTACGGCTTCCGCTCACTCGGTACTGCTATCGAATTCTCGGTTCTGCGGCCGACACCGACGATGCGGTGCAAGAGACGATCATCCGCGCCAACGCTCGTTTGCATGAGCACGACGAGGCACGCGCCAAGCTGACGACCTGGGTCCATCGGATCGCGACCAACATCTGCATCGACATGCTGCGCGGCGCGAACCGGCGTGCGTTGCCCATGGACCTCGGACCGGCCGCGAACGGCGCTGATATCGGCGTACCGCTGCCCGAGAGTCGTTGGGTCGACCCGATGCCGGGCACGCGACTCTTCGGTACCGCTGATCCGGCCGACACACTCGTCGAACGGGAGTCGGTGCGGATCGCGTTCGTGGCTCTGCTGCAACGACTTCCACCCCGGCAGCGGGTAGTGCTCGTACTGCGAGACGTCCTGGCGTATTCGGCACAGGAATGCGCCGAGATCACTGATTCGACGGTCGCGTCCGTCAACAGCGCACTACAGCGCGCACGTGCCACGCTCGACAACAACCGTCTCGAACCCGTGGATGGCTTCGACTCGTCGCAGCGGGAGTTGCTCGACCGCTACGTCACCGCGTTCGAGACCCACGATCTGGCGGCGATGCTCGAGATCCTCCGGGATGACGCGGTGACGTCGATGCCACCGTTCGCCTGGTGGCTGCGCGGCGGTGCGGCGATCGCGAAGCTGGTGACGTCGAGCGATGCGTGTGCCGGAGATCGATTGCTGCCGACGAACGTCAACGGGTGCCCCGGGTTCGGGCAGTACCGCCCCGATTCCGACGGCGTCCTCCGACCGTTCGCCCTGATCGTCACCGAGTGCCGCGGCGGGCGGATCGCCGACATCGTGACGTTCCTCGGGACGGGAAACCGATTCGCGGAATTCAGCTTGCCCACATCGCTCTGACCGATGAGTTTCCGCCGCGCGGTTCGTACAACGAATGAACACCGCACCGGTAGGAGGCACCCATAATGTCCGAACAAGACCGAATCATCAGCGAAAGCCGTTCCGAGCGAGCACGTCTCGTCGCTTTGCTCGAGACGCTGACGCCCGAGCAGTGGAACACGCCGTCGTTGTGTGCCGGGTGGACGGTTGGCGAGGTGGTCGCACACATCACCATGCCGTTCCGTACCAAACCCCTGCAATTTGCGACCGGCATGGCGCGCGCCCGGTTCGACTTCAACCGCTATGCCGATCGAGACGCTCGTCGCTTCGCCGAGTCCACGACGACCGGTGAACTCGTCGACCTGCTTCGCCGCAACATCGACCACCCGTGGTCGCCGCCGGGTGGCGGACGCGTCGGTGCGCTCAGCCACGACGTGATCCACGGGCTCGATTTCACAGAGCCGCTGGGCCTCCCCGCTGCCCCGGCCAATCGAATTGCACTCGTACTCCAGAACTCGACGAAGCGTAGCCAAGACTTCTTCGGCGTCGACCTCGGCGGACAACGCTTGGTTGCGACGGATGCGGAGGTTGCGATCGGCTCCGGAGTTGATGTCGAGATGTCGGCGAAGGACATTCTGCTGACGATTGCCGGCAGGTTGCCCGTCGTTGGGTAAATTCACGACATGCGGATGCTCGTGGCGATAGGTATGGCGCTGATGCTCTCGACGACCGGTTGTTCCACGGAGGGAAAGCCACGATCGGTGGCCGCATTTCAGTTGCCTGAGGGTGAGTCCTTGTTCATCCGGACCGACTTCTCCGACGATTCCGCATGGCGCGAAACTCTGGTGCAAGCGAGTAAACCGTGGGACGTCGGCGGTGTCGAAACCTCTGCCGCGATCACCACGGTCAGCGAGCGCCGTTTCGAGGGCATGACGGTCGCCAAGCTGGAGAAGCTCATTGCCGCTCCACCGCCGTACTACCTGTTCCTCGTCGACAAGAGGACGCTGACCGATCCCGAGCATCCGATCGTCGTCGTCGACACGGGTCGGATGAATGAGAGTGTCAAAGGTTTTCCGACGTTCCGCGTCATCCCGCGAGAACTTCCCAGCGTGACGGTCA
>JAJFUQ010000088.1 GCA_021372355.1 Nocardiaceae bacterium
CCTCGTCGAAAGATGCCGGCGAGGTAGCGGTAAACCTCTTCCGCATCAGCGAAGACAGCCATCGTGATTCTCCCTTCCTATGACACAATTCAAAGCGCTCAAATAAATCTGCTGGGTCGCAACCAGTTCGGCTTGCTCCGAAGCAATCAGAACTCATAGGAGTAGATCTCCTGCCTCCCTCAGCGCCTCCGCGAGTCGACGTTCGGCTGTCGGCAATTGCGCAGCCACGGACGCGGCGCCGCTCGCTCTTCGGTGCGGATCTGCACCGCGGTCATAAGCGGCGTGCGCAACCGCGGTCCACAACTCAGATGCGGTCTTTGCAGCCTCCGCTGCTTTAAACGCAGGTTCGAAACTCAACTCTTCAGCGACGCGCCGACATCCACGTGCCTGCAGATCTCGGAACAGACCGCCTCCGGTTCCAGCCTTTTCGATGAAGGCGCTCAGCGCAAACAAGGCACCGTCGAGGGTGTCGTCGTCAAAGATCTTCGGCCACCGCTTGAGATCCTCCACAAAAGTCGATACCCCTGGTAGCCCACGCACCTGAATTTCACAATCGGAGTCCTCGGTGATCGGCGCGCTCACACACGAACCCTGCATCGCGTCCGCGGACCTACGGAAGGCCGACCGGGCAGCATTGCCGAGATCTGGTGCCGCGCCGGGCCACTCGACTACGTAGGTGGTGTGCCGCGTGGGGACGGGAAATCCCGTCGATGCCCGCGCCTTCCGTAGATTCTCGTAAGGCACGGCTTGAGGTGTATCGCGATCGTTATCAACCACGAAGGCGAGTTCCTCGTCGTCGTCGTACCCTACGATCACGACATCGTGCCGGCTCATACTCAGACGCGTTCTCAGATAGGGCAATTCGGCGATGTCAGTCCACACCATGACCGGCGTACCGGAATCGATCTGTTCGGTCACCCATTTCCAACCGAGATCGGGGTCGTCTGTCGAACGACACTCGAAGCGCGCGCCCAACCGGGTCAAGTATTCGTCTTCGAGGTCCGCGCTACGTCCAACGAGGTAGATCGGTGGACGTAGGTGGGCCGAGCGAACATACGAGAAGTCGAGGGCCCCGCCGAGAGCAAACACGATGCCTTCGTCCGGGGTGTCATCACCCCAACGGATCCCGGCCCATTCGGTCAAATCCCGAAGAGCCCCCGATCCGCAATGGCCGCCCATGTCGTGGCGATACGGCACCACCATCGATGCCATCAATCCTCCTCCTCTAGATGACTAACGTGCAGGCGGCAACTCATCTGCGTCATAAGGAACGCGAGATGATTTCCTTCATCACCTCGTTCGTGCCGGCATAGATTTTTTGCACGCGCTGATCCACCCACAACCTCGAGATGGGGTACTCGGTCATGTAGCCATATCCGCCGTGAAGCTGCATACAGTCGTCGAGCACCTTCATCGCTCGCTCAGTGGTCCACCACTTCGCCATGGCGACGGTCTGCACGTCGAGTTGACCCGCAAGGTGCAGGTCGATGCAGTAGTCGAGGAACACTCGTGCGATGCGCGTTTCGGTCGCGGCTTCAGCCAGCGTGAACTTGGTGTTCTGAAAGCCAAAGACAGGCCGACCGAACGCCTCCCGCTCACGCGTGTACTTGAGCGTCTGCTCCAGGGCAAGTTCCATCGCTGCGACAGCCCCCACCGCGACGATGAGTCGCTCTTGTGGCAGCTGCGTCATCAGCTGAATGAAGCCCTGTCCCTCAGACTGGCCCAGTAGATGCGCGCGCGGAACTCTCACTTCATCGAAGAACAACTCGGAGGTGTCCTGGCCGCGCTGGCCGATTTTGTCGAGAACCTTGCCGCGCCGGAATCCCGCCCGGTCAGCCTCGACAACGATCAAAGAGATGCCCGCAGCGCCCTGGCTCGGATCTGTCTTGGCAACAACGATGATGAGGTCGGCCTGTTGGCCGTTGGTGATGAAAGTCTTGGAGCCGGTGATCACGTACTCGTCACCGTCCAGGAGGGCTTTTGTCTTGACGCTCTGCAGATCGGACCCGGTCCCCGGTTCTGTCATGGCGATCGCCCCGATCATTTCACCGGACGCCATCTTGGGAAGCCACTGCGCGCGCAGCTCTTCAGTCGCGTACTGCAGGATGTAGTGGGCGACGATTCCGCTGTGCAGTCCCGCGCCCCATGAGCTGTCACCTATGCGGGCCTGCTCTTCAAGCACGACCGCTTCGTGCGCGAAAGTGCCACCGCCTCCGCCGTATTCCTCAGGTATAGACATGCAGAGCAGGCCCAGCTCGCCTGCTCGGTTCCACAGTTCTCGGTCGACGTGGTGCTGGTCTGCAAAGCGGTTCGCATGCGGCGCCAATTCGGCCGAGAAGAACTTCGCAGCGAGGTCACGAAGCTCGAGTAATTCGGCATTCATCCAGGGAGAGATTGGTGAGGACATGATTACCTTCCGACTGTTGGAATTCCAGGGATTTGACGTTATGACGTTTCGATTTCGATGAGGTATTCGCCGGCAGAGTGGCGCGCACGGATGACCTTTTTGTCGTACTTTCCGACGCTCGTCCTCGGAATATCGGACACGAAGCTCCATCGCTCAGGAATCCACCATTTGGCGACTTTGTCCGCAAGAAACGATCGGAGTTGGTCAATGTCAACGTCGGTTCCGGGGTGGACGACGACAAGCGCCAACGGCCTTTCCTGCCATTTATCGTCCGCGACGCCGACTACCGCCGCTTCGTACACGGCAGGGTGGCCGATCAGCGTGTTTTCCAGCTCCACCGAGGAGATCCATTCGCCACCTGACTTGATGACGTCTTTCGAGCGGTCGGTCAGTGTCAGATAGCCCTCGGCGTCGATCTTGCCCACATCACCGGTACGCAGCCATCCTTCGTCGAACTTCTCCGTATCGTTGTCTCCGAAATAGGACCCGGTGATCCAAGGACCGCGCGCCTGAATTTCCCCAACTGATTGCCCGTCCCACGGCACGTCTTTCCCGTCGTCATCCCGCAACCGGATTTCGACACCGCAGATCGGCCGGCCCTGGGATGCGCGCATCTCCCATCGTCGCGTCGCGTCGGCTCTGTGAGCCGGACGTGCAACGGTCGCCAACGGAGAGGTTTCGGTCATACCCCAGGCCTGCACAATGGGCACGTCGTACTTCTCTTCGAATGCCCGCATCAACGAAAGCGGAACAGCAGACCCCCCGCACGCGACCAGCCGTAACGAAGAAATGTCCCGCTCAGGGTGCGAATCCAGATATCGGTCGACATCGTTCCAGATCGTCGGCACTGCACCGGCCAAGGTCGGTCTGGTGTCTTCGATGATCGACACCAACGGTTCGGCTTGGAGATACCGGTCAGGCAGTACCAGATCCGCACCGGACATCAACGCTGCGTAAATAAGCCCCCACGCATTGGCGTGAAACATTGGGACGATGGCCAGCACACGGTCGGCCTCGCTGACTGACAAAGCGTTAGCTGTGCAGGCGGTCAGGGAGTGAAGGTACGTCGAACGGTGGCTGTAGACGACGCCTTTGGGATCTCCGGTGGTGCCGCTCGTATAACACATGGCCGCGGCGGACAGCTCGTCGAGCTCAGGCCAGTCAAATGATTCTTCTTGGCCGGCAAGCACTTCCTCGTAACGCAGAACGGTCTTCCCGCATCCCTGTAGCGGGGCAAGGTCGCCCTCTCCGGTGGCGATGACGGTGTGCACCGATGCCATCGCTGGGAGCGCGCGCGCCAACAACGGGGCAACCGAAGCGTCGACTAGGACGATCTGATCGCTCGCGTGATTGGCGATGTACGCCAGTTGCTCTGGGGCCAAACGAATGTTGAGCGTGTGCAGGACTGCGCCCATGGAGGGAATCGCACAGTAGGCCTCCAGATGTTCCTGGTTGCTCCACTGGAAGGTGGCCACGCGTTGGTCTGCCGTGACGCCAAGACTGCGCAGCGCATTGGCAAGGCGAGCCACTCGCGCCAGCACAATGCGGTAAGGCGTTCTGCGATATCCATTTCCGGTCGGAGTGACGACCTCGCTGTCACCGTGTATGGCTGCCGCATGCTGGACGATCGCCGACACCGTGAGCGGAACATTTTGCATTGTGCTTTGCATCGTGTAGTGCCCTTTCAGGCGAAGAGGTCGGGACGGCTGTTCGGCTGATCGATGAATGTGCCGTAATGCGTTCTCAGTGCTTGCAGGATGTCTGCTAGGGGTAGATCGTCGTAGGCTCCCCGGTCGCGCAGATACTCCATGTGCTGGGTGCCGTCAGCGGTGAAACCATGGAGTAGCGCGTCGCTACGGCCGTCGAATTCGATCGGCGAGACACCGAAGCGTGCGCACAGCTCGCGATTGAACGCCGGGGTGGCCTTTACCCACGCACCGTTGAGGAACATGAGACTGTAGCCGTGGTAGACGAAAACGTCGCTACCACCCATCCGCTCGCGCAATGCCTTGGTCTGGAGGTGGTTTCGGACGTCGGCGAACCCCAGCCGCGCCGGGATTCCCGCCGCTCGGCACGCTGCAGTCAAGAGCACGGCCTTCGGGACGCAGTAGGCCCGTTCTGCGGTCGCGACGGTGCTGGCGCGATACGCGTGCGGGTTGTCGGTCACCGTGTAGGGGTCGTACCAAATGGAGTCACGGACCGCGGTGAAGATGGCGATGGCCTTCTCGGTGTCGCCGCAGGCACCACGGATCGCCGATGATACGAAGTCACGTACCGAATCTTGTTGCCAGTCAAGAAACTCCGTGGGTTCGAGGTAGGGGCTGTGGTCGACGGTCATCGGCGCTTCATCTCCAACGGAAGTCCGTCCACCGGAATGGGCAGCGAGGTGTTGTCCCATCGGACGTGATAGTTCTCCGGAACCTTCCAAGTGAACGAACGCAGCATCCTGTGCAGGATTGCTTTGACCTCGAGCGTCCCGAATTGCATGCCGATGCACTTGTGCGCTCCACCTCCGAACGGAACCCAGGCGAATCGGTGGTGTTGGTCTTCGCGCCGAGGCTCGTCGAAACGTGAGGGATCGAACCGCTCCGGATCACTCCAGATCGTTCGATCGAAGTGATTCACGGCAGGCGTTATAGCGCATAACGTGTTCGAGGGGATGTGATATCCATCGATGGCGACATCTCGAACCGTCTTGCGCATCACCAGCGGAACAGGTGCAAGCAGTCTGAGCGCTTCCTTGATCACGCGGTCGATGACCGTCATCTTCTCCAAGGCCTCGATGTCCGGCAACCCGTCACCGATGGCCGCGGCTTCCGCAGCCGCAGCCTCCTGCCACTGCGGATACTTGGCAAGGAAATAGGTGACCGCTGTGGTGGTGATCGTCGATGTGTCGTGGGCCGCCATCATCAAGAAGATCATGTGATTCACCACATCCTCGTCGGAAAACCGCTCCCCGTCTTCGGTCGTGGCTTGACAGAGAGCAGCGAACAGATCCTCCGTTTCACCGGCTCGCGCGGCCGGCAGATGCCGGAAGAAGTAGTCCTCCAAAACGCGCCGCCCTTGCACACCAGCGCGGAATCTGGTTCCCGGAAGCGGAGCACGCACAAGGGAACTCGCCGCCCGGACCGTAGCGACGAACGCCTTGTTGACAGCATCGCTCTCGTCCTTGCCGCGGCCGCCCATGAAGACGTCGGTAGCGATGTCGAGGGTGAGTTCCTTCAACAGTGGGTAGATTCGAACCGACGGGCCCACCGGCCACGCAGGCACTGCCGAGCGAACGCATGGCGTTACCTGTTCGACGTATCCGGTCAGGCGCGGACGCGTAAACGCCTCCTGCGTGATGCGCCGGTGCATCAAGTGCTCGTCGAAGCTCATGAGCATCAAACCGCGATGGAAGAAGGCGTCGATCAGGAAGGACCAGCCATCCTGAGAGAATGCTTTCGCTTCGCTCGTGAACGCCTCTCGAGTGGCGTCAGGGCCGGCGATGACCACCATCTTGGTGCCGAACGCGCCCATCCACGACACCGAACCCAGACGGTCGTAGCGCTCTCGACTGAAATCCGAGCCGAATCGGATGTAGTCGAGCGTGTGACCTACGAAGGGCAGTCCGGCATCCCCCCGGACGGCTTTCAATCCACTGCCCGCGGGTGCCGGTGCCAGTTCACGAACCGGCCAGTCCCGGCTCCATCGACGCCATCTGTCGTCGACGGCGTGAGGCGCGGGGACCATGATCACAGAGGACAACCGCTCCTTCACGTGGTGCGCAGGTGCGAGAAGGTGATTCGTCATGGTTCCTCCTGGACGCTGGGCCGCTTTGACGGCGTCCACCAGTCTTTACAAAGATGCCATTGATGTCAATATCTAGACATTATTGGCCTAGCGGTTAAGTGCGCGTCTCGTGCCCTTAGTCGGCCAGGCTCGGTTCTGCAGGGTCTCCGACCTTTAGACGCCCGACGTTTCTCAAGACGTAATCGCCGCTGTGCGGCTTCCGGGTAAGGAGTCGATAAACCAAGGTAGGCCCCGGCCAGTTCGTCGGGATTTCCCCGCTCGAGGTTCGATACCAGCTCGCACACAGCGCCCACACCGACCTTCGTAGTCGCCTTCTCAAGCGCGTGTTGTAGCGTTGCGCGCTCTCCGTCCTGACATCGATCGCATGACCCGGATGAGCAGCCACGGCTTTGATGAGCGTTGCGATGTGACGGACTTGTGACTCGATCATGTAGAGGATCGACCCCGAGCCCACATTCGTGTTGGGACCATAAAGCAGGAACAGGTTCGGGAACATGGGGACAGTGATGCCCAGATATGCGTACGCCTGGGTCTTCCACACCTCGGCCAAGGAGACTCCGCGAGAGCCGCGCACGGACATCGGGGCGAGAAAATCGGTGGCGCGAAACCCGGTTCCGTAGATCACGACATCTGCAGGACGAAACTCTCCATCCACGGTCTTGACACCGTTGTCGCAGAGCTCTGCGATAGCCTTCGGCACCAACGACACGCGATCACTCGCGATTGCTGGATAGTAATCATTCGAGAACAGCACTCGCTTGCACCCTGGCGCGTCCGAAGGCATCAATTGCTCGCGCAAAGATGGGCTAGCAACCTGCCGATGTAGGTGGCGGCGCGCGATCGCACCGAGGACGCGTGAGAGGGGCTTCGCGTCGACTAGCGTCACAGCGAGCAACTCGAAAATTAGCCATACCGCGAAACGCTCGAGGCGCAGCGCCATCGGCAATAACTCGCTCACCCTGTCGTGAAGGACTCCATACCTGCTGTCCCACTTCGGCAAGATCCACGGAGCCGTGCGCTGATATAGCGTGACATGCTCCGCCTCCTGGGCGATGTGTGGCACGAATTGGATGGCACTAGCTCCTGTGCCGATGACGGCTACTTGCTTGCCGCGAAGCGAAACCGATCGGTCCCAACGCGCCGAATGAAAGCGCGGCCCCTGGAAGGTGTCTGCGTCGGCAATAACGGGTACGTGGGGCAAGGAGAGCTGACCCACGGCCGAGACGACGACATCGCAGGTTATTGTCTCGTTCGAGTTCGTAACCAGGGTCCAACGCCCTAGCTGGTCATCGAAGGTCATTGCGACAACTTCGGTCTGGGTACGCAGATGCGCGGCCAGTCCGCCACTCTCCACGAGTTGTTGGAGGTACTTGAGTATCTCGGGTTGCTCGGCATATCGCCGTGACCAACGAGGATTGGGCTTGTACGAGAGTGAGTACAACGCTGACGGCACGTCGCAGGCCGCTCCCGGATAGGTGTTGTCACGCCAAACACCCCCGATGTCTGCAGCCTTTTCCAGGATCGTGAAGTTCGTGAACCCGTCCTTCTTCAGCCGGTGGGCCATCGCAACCCCGGCGAAGCCGGCCCCGATGATCACGATCGACGGATCGTATGCGCGACAGGCCGTCGCGAAGTTGCTGCTCATGAGGCAGAGACGACTGACTTCACGCTGCGGCGGTCGAGGTGGTGTAGGTGTAGGAGCATTGCCTGTTCGGACACTTTCACCTGACTTCCGAGGCTTCAAGGAAGCGTCCCGCTCGATGAATCGCGTCTCGGGCTTCGGGAAGAATCCGGAACATAGCCTGGAATACATGGATCTGTCCCCGGTATACCTGGATCTCGACGTGGGATCCAGCTGATTGAAGTCGCTCGGCGAGACGGCGCGAGTCATCGATCAACATTTCTCTCCCGCCCACCTGAATGAGGATCGGCGGCATCGAGGTGAGGTCCGCGTCAAGCACGCTGAGGCGCGGATCTCCGCGATCTGCGCCACCTACGTAGAGGTCAAGAGCGCGCGCCGCTGATTGAGCGGAGGCAAAAGGATCCCGGCGGCGAATTTCACGCGCTCTGGCAAGTTCGCACCTGAGATCCAGGACGGGAGACATCAGCAGCATCGCATCAGGGAGCGGCAATCCAACTGCACGTGCGCCCAAGGCCGTGGCCATCGTGAGCTGACCGCCCGCTGAATCGCCGGCAACCGCGACGGTGCGCTGACAAGAACCCGGGGACCCTCCGCTGGTAAGCCAGCGATACGCATTCAGCGCATCGTCCGCGGCTGCGGGATAGGGATACCGCGGGGCAAGACGATACTTCACTGCGAAGATGGGGCGCCCGCTCGCCGAGGCGAGTTCACCAAGAAGACCGCGGTGCGTCTCCGGCGAGCACATAGAATAGGCGCCGCCGTGGATGTACAGCAAAGGGTTGGCATGCGGATTAATGGCAGGCGTGGTGATCCAGTCCCCACGAACCGGGCCTCCGGCGAATACAGTGTCAACCTTGCGCACTGTGACGCCGCGCCGAGGCCGTGAGGCTACGAGCGCTGTTCGAAGCACGCGATCCATCACCGCAAGTCCGTAGGCGTTTGATGGCATCAGCTGCGCCAGTGGCCGCAGCGTGGTTCGCGAGGACATCGCGACGAGATGACTGGCAAGACTGGGCTGCCAGTCAGGGGCATCCATTCTGGTCACCGGGGACACACCTCTTCGGGCCGATTCTCGAATCGGTAGTCCGAGAGGCGAAAGGTGCGGCTCCGCCAATAGGTCTCCAGAGTCGTTGATGGACGGAGTGGAACGTCACCGTGCCTGTCGAAGTAGTAGCTGTTGGCATTGGAACAGCTCGGCTGCCAGAAAACCTGTCTGTGACGCCGCCTTAGCACTTCGGCGAAATAACGGTCGTTCGCCTCCTTCTTGACCTCCACGCAGTTAGCACCCAGCGCCCGCGCGCGACGAAGACACCGGACGATGTGCCGACTCTGCGCCTCGATGAGCGTGAAGTACGAGGAACCGTTGTAGCCGTACGGGCCGAAGATGTTGAAATGATTCGGAAATCCCGGGACGCTCACCCCTTCGAAGGCCTGCAGTCGATGCTCGTCCCACCATGTAGCCTGCTCCAGCCCGCCGCGTCCCTTCAATACGTAAGTTGGCATGTTGCCCGACTCCATCACTTTGAAGCCGGTGGCCAGGATCAAGACGTCAATGGGATGAGCTTTGCCGTCTCGAGTATGGACGGATGCATGGTCGATATGGGTTATGCCGCTCGTCTCGAGCGAAACGTTGGACCGGTTGTACGTTGCGAGATAGGAATTGTGGAAGCTGGGTCGTTTACAGCCCAACGAGTAGCGCGGAATGAGTTGTTCTCTCGTCGTCGGGTCATGGACTTCACGCCGCATGTACCGCTTTGCGGCGCTCTCCATGACATCGGCGAACGGTATCACCGTATGAAAGTGAGCGGCGATTGGGAAAGTGATTTCTACGAACGCCTGGCTCGCGGTCCGGGTCGCCAATTGCGCCCCCGGCAGGAAATGTAGAAGCCTTCCAGCCCACGTCGGTATGGGGAAGTCTGGCTTCGGCAAACAATAAATTGGAGTTCGCTGAAATACCGTCAGACTCTCTGCTTTCTTTGCGACTTCGGGTATCAGTTGCACCGCCGATGCACCGGTACCGATTACTGCAACCCTCTTCCCGCTGAGATCTTTGGCATTGTCCCATCTAGCCGTGTGGAGCGTAACGCCGGCGAAATCTCGCACCCCCTTGATTTCAGGCCACTTTGGCCGACTGAGAACGCCGGAGCAATTTATCACGAAGCGTGCCGTGAACTCCTCACCATTGGCACTGG
Source organism: Nocardiaceae bacterium (assembly GCA_021372355.1). Taxonomy (GTDB): domain Bacteria; phylum Actinomycetota; class Actinomycetes; order Mycobacteriales; family Mycobacteriaceae; genus Smaragdicoccus. The sequence goes on from JAJFUQ010000088.1 coordinate 10,034, forward strand.
TCAAATGCCACCGTGTTGCGTTCTCGTCGAAACAAGCCTCGGTAATGGTTGTGTTGAAACGAATATGGTCCCAGAGCCGATACTTTTCAACACATCGCTCGGCATAGGCTTTGAGCTCATTGCCGTGGGCGTACGTGCGCGACCAAGAGGGCCGCATTTCGTATGAGAATTGATAACTGAACGACGGTATATCGACAGCGATACCCGGGTAGGTGTTCCAGTGCCACGTACCACCTACGCCATCGGCGTCATCAACCATCAAGAAGTCGGTAAATCCCGCCTTCATCAAGCTAATGCCAGACCCGATGCCGGAAAATCCAGCTCCTATGATGATTATCTCGTAATTACGGTCGGACTTGCGATCCATTCCTGTATTTCACCGTTCTGACGGTCAGCCTTGCAAACTTGTATTCAGAGTGATTGCGTCAGCTCGAGGTGTGTATCGTCGCGCCGGGTTATCACGTAATCATGAGGATCCAAGCGGGATAGTTCTCTCATAAACTGGGTCGCGAAACCTGGGTACATGGTCCCGTTGTAGCCGTCCTCGGTCAAATACCAACTGCTGCACCCCGAATTCCAAGTCGTTCGTCGAAGGCGGCGCTGAATTTCGGAGTGATAGCGGTCCTGACGATCCTCCCTCACATCCAAAGTGCCGATGTCATTTTGCTGAAGGAGCTTGATCGCCTTGACTATATAGTCAATTGCAGCCTCCATATATACGAGCGCCGAGTTGTGGCCTGGCCCGGAATTCGGTCCGAAAGTGAAGAATAAGTTCGGATACCCGGCCACGCTCACGCTCTTGAAGGCAAATGTCCCCTGAGACCATTCATCGCCGAGCTTCCGACCACCGAGGCCGCTGATCGGGAACGGGGTGCCACGTTTGGCCACATCGAAGCCAGTGGCAAACACCATACAGTCCACCTCGTGCTCCACACCGTCAGCGGTCCGAATACCGTTCGGTGACAACGTGGCGATCGGCCAACTGATCAGCTTACAGTTATCCGACTGTAGCGCAGGATAATAATCGCTGGTCATGAGCAT
>JAJFUQ010000092.1 GCA_021372355.1 Nocardiaceae bacterium
TACAGCCCGATGAGGCCCACCAGAACGTACGTAGCGATCCACAGCGGAGTCGCATCGACAAAGGACTTCGCGAAGTCGAAGTACGACGCGGGAAATGCCATCAGTGCGAAACCCTTGAGTGCCGTGCTCCATCCCATGAGCGACACGAGAATTGCCGGCGCACCCCGCCACGAGGTGTGCAATGCGATGACGACCAGTCCGGCGAGAAGCACGAAAGCGCCGCCGAACCAGGTCAAGGTGGAGTCGGCGTTGAACTGCGAGATCAGGTTCCGCAGTTCCGAGAAACGAGCGATTGCGACGGCCATGACGAGCACCAGGTAGGGGCCGATCACACGGGCGAACATCTGTGTTCTGGCGTCGATCGACTGTGAAGTCTTCATTTGGTACCTCCCCGAGACTGAGCGATCGCGCGAAAAGCGCGGCTCATGACTCCATTTCATCTCTCGCCGACATCGTTCGCCAGTGACGAAAGTCGTGTCTGAAAAGGTCGAACGGCGGCCCCAGCAACGTCCGAGCGCACGCTAACGTTCCCCAAGTGAGGGGACACGCGATTGTTTACGGCCGGGACGCGCTCGCTCTTCGCATCGCCGAAGAGCTCATGAGCGCGGGCGTGCGCGTGGTCGGACTCGAGGATGTGGACGGTCTCCGCGCGGCCGGCGTCGCGAAGGCGTCGGCCGTCGTCTGCGCTGGCTCGGGTGACGCCCAGAACCTCGAAATCGCTTTTCTGGCAAGGCAACTCAATCCGCACGTGCGGGTGGTGACCCGCTTGGTCAACGACGTGATCCGGGAGGCCGTGGCACCGGGAAACGGTCCGGGTGCCGTCCTCGGCGTTGCGGATCTCGCCGCACCTTCCGTGGTGGCTGCCTGCTTGCGTCGCACGACTCACACGGTCGCCGCCGCGGGCGTGAATTTCGAGATCTGCGAAAACCAGGCGTCTCGCGATGGGGCCCTCCGCTCGCTCTACGGCGACCTCGCTCCCGTGGCGGTGCTGGCGGGGGAGACCTCACCGTCGCCCGGCAGTGTCGTGGCATGCCCCGGCCGCGATTTCGCGGTGCGTTCCGGTGATCGGACCGCATTCATCGGAACCGCCGATGAGTTCGAACCGTACGGCTTCGCGCCGACCACCAGCGTTGTCCGCAGGCGTCGGCGACACTCGGCCACCTCCTGGCTGGTGTCGGGGCTGCGAGCCTTCCGCGAAGACGTGAATCCGACGTTCTTCCGCGCTGTTGCCGCAGGGCTCACGCTGCTGGCCATCTCGACGGTGCTGCTGCGCTACGCGTACGACCGTCCAGGCATGGGTTTCGTCGACGCGCTGTACTTCTCCACCGAGACCATCGCGACCGTCGGTTACGGCGACTTCTCGTTCGTCGACCAGGCGGTCTGGCTCCGAATGTTCAGCATCTTCCTGATGTTCGCCGGTATCGCGACCACCGCCGTCGTGATGGCGTTCGTGGTCGACCTGCTGCTGTCCCGACGCGTCGCACAGAACGCGGGGCGGCGGGCCGTGCGCGACCTGCGCCGGCACATCATCGTCGTCGGTGTCGGTTCCTTCGGAATCCGGGTGGCGAAGGACCTCAAGGACGCTGGTTACGACGTCGCGGTGATCGAACGGTCGGAAAGCAATCGGTACCTCGCGACCGCGGCTGAGCTGAATATTCCGATCATCTTCGGAGACGCGACCCTCCCGCAAACGTGGGATGCGGCGCGGATCGACGAAGCTCAAGCCGTCGCCGTTCTCACCCAGGACGACATGGTCAACATCGAGACCGGAATCGTGCTTCGCAACCGCTTGGGCGCCCGGTGGCCCGACGTTCCGGTCGTGATGCGCGTCTTCGACCGCGATCTGGGCTCGGCGGTCTCCAAACGATTCGGATTCGACCACGTTCAGTCGACTGTCGACCTCGCGGCACCGTGGTTCATCGGCGCGGCCATGGGTCTCCACGTCCTCGGGACGTTCTCCGTGGGACAGCAGTCCTTCACCGTCGGTGGTGTCTTCGTCGAGGAAGACAGCGAGTTGGACGGACTGCGAATGGCCGATTTGTCGACCCAGACCAGAGTCTTCGCCATCGCGCGCAAAGAGACGCCACTCCAATTGCATCCGCGTCGGGACGCGTGCCTTGCGGCGGGCGATACCGCGTACATCGTCGGCCCGTATCGAGAACTACTGGCCACGCTCAGCCAAGGGCGCGTTCGCACCGACGCGTGATGCGCCGACCATCCTTTCCGTAGAGTCGGAAAAGACGGTCCGAGCCAGCTACGAGCGACGGGAATGTCGATGGACCTGGGTTTCCACATTCCGATTTTCAACTTCGATGGCGGAGTCCCGGCGATCGCGCCGGAACTCGCGCGAATCGGCCGAGCAGCCGAGGACGTCGGCGCCAAGTGGCTGTCTATCATGGACCACTATTTCCAAATCGAGCCGATGGGTTTGCCCGTTGACGCCTACATGCTCGAGGGCTACACGACGCTCGGATACCTGGCGGCGCACACCAAACTGATCGAGCTCGGCCTGCTGGTCACAGGCGTCACCTATCGGCCGCCTGCTTTGCTGGCCAAGATCGTCACGACGCTCGATGTGCTGTCCGGCGGGCGGGCCAATCTGGGCCTCGGTGCTGCCTGGTTCGAGCGCGAGCACGTTGGTTTGGGAGTTCCGTTTCCGCCTCTCAAAGAGCGCTTTTCGCGGCTTGAAGAGGCCCTGCGGATCTGCGCACAAATGTGGGACCCGAACGGCAACGGTCCGTACAACGGCAAGTACTACCAACTCGCGGAAACGCTGTGTTCCCCGCAGCCGATCCGGCGTCCACCCGTGATGATCGGCGGCAGCGGAGAGCGAAAGACGTTGCGTCTCGTCGCCCAGTACGGCGACGCGTGCAACCTGTTCGCGACCGCACCGGCCGACGTCGAGCACAAACTCGACGTATTGCGCGCGCACTGTGACGACGTGGGCCGGGACTTCGGCGATATTCGCGTGACGATTCTCGCGCGGGCCGCACTTTCGACTCCGGACAGCCACGATGAGTTCGTGCGAAACATGCAGCCGTACGCCGATCTTGGCGTCGACATGGTCATGCTTGCCCCGCGGTCGGGAAGTCCAGCAGCCTGGATCGAGAGTGTCGCACCGGTCGTTCCGCGTCTGGCAGAGCTTGGTTAGTCACTCACACAATCTGCTGGTCCTGTGGTCGCAGCACGCGCAGCCACCGGTAGCCGTACGGATCGAGCGTCAGCTCCGCGCGGCCACTGTCGTCCAGAGGATGCCCGGTGAGTCCGTCGAGCAGGTCCACGAGAATCGAGCCCCGCGGAACACCGTCGATTTCTATCGGGACGATGCACCCCTTGGTCCCGAAGTTGTGCAACGCCACCATCGCCCAGCCGGTCTTCTCCCGGCACACGTGCGCCAACACCGACTGGTACGGCTGCGCCAACACCTCCACCTCCGACCAGCCGATCTCTGGCTGCGCGCGGTATGTGTAGATCAGATCGCGCATGAACCACCAGAAGGACTCGTGATCGCGCCGCTGACCAGCGGCATTTATGTGTTTCGGGCTGTACATGCCGTCCGGCAATGGGCGAGTGAGCCGACGTTTCGGCGCCGCAGAAAAGCCACCGTTCTTGGCCGCAGTCCACTGCATCGGGCTTCGGACAGCCAGGCGGCCAGGGATCGCAAGGTTCTCGGCCATGCCGATCTCCTCGCCGTAGAACAGCACCGGCGTCCCGGGTAGTGAGAACGCGAGGGAGTAGGCCATGCGCATACGGCGCTCGTCGCCGCCGAACATCGAGGGCAGACGGCGCCGAAGGCCGCGACCATAGAGCTGCATGTCTTTATCGGGACCGAAGGCGTCGAACACCTCTTGGCGCTCGCTGTCGCTGAGTTTGTCGAGCGTGAGTTCGTCGTGGTTCCGCAGAAAGTTGGCCCACTGACTCGTGATGTCGAGCGCCGGCCGCTGCTTGAGGGCCTTCGCGATCGGACGTGCATCGCCGCGAGCGAGGGACAGGAAGATGTTCTGCATCCCGATGAAATCGAACTGCATGTTCAGTCCGTCACCGTCCAGCCCGCCAAAGAACGTCAGCTGATCCTGGTACGGGAGATTGACCTCACCAAGCAGCACGGCATCTCCCACCCGCCGGTTCACGAAGTTGCGGACGTCGCCGAGGTACTTGTTGCTGTCGAATTTCCCCGGCGCGCCCGGGCCCTGGTCGTCCTCGAACAGGAACGGCACGGCATCGACGCGGAATCCAGAGACCCCCAACTCGAGCCAGAATCCGAGAGTGCGCGAAATCTCTTCCTGCACTTTAGGATTCTCGACGTTCAGGTCGGGCTGGTGCTTGTAGAAGTGGTGCAGGTACCACTCGCGGGTCTTGCGGTCGAGTTGCCACAGACTGTCTTCCTGGTCCGGGAAGACGACGTCTTTCGGGCTGGACTCGGGCTTCGTCGGACTCCACACGAAATAGTCGCGGTAGGGGTTGTCCTTGCTCTTGCGCGCCGCTTTGAACCACGGGTGCGCGTCCGACGTGTGGTTCATGACGAAGTCGATGATGACTCGGATCCCGCGGGACTTGGCGGTTCGCACCAGTTCGACGAAGTCACCCAACGTTCCGAGGCGCGGATCCACGCCGAAGAAGTCCGTGATGTCGTAGCCGTCGTCTTTCCGCGCGGTGGGATAGAACGGCATCAGCCACAGACAGGTGATGCCGAGGTCGTCGAGGTACTCGATGCGTTCGGTTATCCCGCAGAAATCGCCAGTGCCGTCGCCATCCCAGTCGTAGAACGTCTCGACATCGGCGCAGTAGAAGACGGCGTTCTTCCACCACAGGTCACCTGTGTCCGCGGTTCTCATTTGATGACCTCTTCGGAGTGATGGATCAACTCGGGTAACACGTATTCGCTGAAGGCGGCGACCGTCCTCTCGGAGCGATACCCGGAGGCTGGCCTACGAACCAGCACCGAACGAACTTCGGATCGGGCTTCCAGCGTTCTCCCAGCCAGGCGTTGTGCACTGGTGACATGACAACGTCGACCCTCGAACGACCTGCAGCCGCCGTGGCGCCGCTGCCGCTCGCGAACCGGGTCGCGGGGGAGATCACGTGGTCCTTCCGCCCTCCGCGCCGCTGGCTCGAAGGCGTCTTGACGAACGTCGCGCTGTCGGTCTGCTGGCTCGTCATCTCACCGCTGACCGGCCACGGCCATCGAGACTGGGTTGTCCTCGTCGGTACCTACTTCGCGACCTTCGTCCTCGCGGACGTCACCACGACGAACGTGCTGGGACTCGACGCCGGACGCCTTGGCAAACGACTTCGCCAAGGCGAGGGGATCGGGGGAATCCTCCTCGTCAAGAACCTGACTCTGCTGGTCATCGTCGGGATCCCCACCCTGCTACTCACCGCGGCAATGACGATCACCTACGAATCGCCCGATCGCCTCGCGGTCACGCTGCCCCTGGTGTGCCTTCCGATCCTGGCGTGGATGGGCGTCGGGAACGTGGTGTCAGTGCTGCTGACGGTCGCGCCGCGATCGCTCAAGCAGCGTTGGGCAGAGCGCCGTCAGCTACGCACGACCGTGCCGTGGCTGGTCCACCTCGCGCTGCCGTACGCGCTCTACTACCTGATTCGGCCGCTCGACGGCGAACCCCGTTTGCTGCCGCGCGAGCTCATGCACCAACTGTCGATGGGCGGGCACGCACTGGTGACCATCGGAGGCGGGATCGCCTTCTGGGTTACGGGCACGATCGCCGCGGTGTGGATCGTTCGACGGCGTGGACTGCGGTTCTACTGACCCGCACCCAACGCGCGCTCCCGGGCGATCAGATACAGCGGGAACATCACGCTGATCGCAATGGCGAACGACAGCACGACGTACACCCACACGTATCGAACTCCGGTTCGGCGAGCGTCGACCACCATGAACACGATCGCGGCCGCCGTGAGGAACAGCAGATCATTCGTGAGGGAACTGGACACGTAGTTCACGTAGCCATCCGTGAAGAAGTCGACCGCCGATCCACCATGGGTGAGGTGGGCGATGTTGAAGGTCCACGTCGCAATCAGGGCACCGAACGCGAGAGTTGCGTACACCGGCACCAGCAGTGATCGGTTCATGTCATGAACGTAGGCCGATCGGGGAAACTTCTGGAAGAAATTTGGTGGGCTGTTGTCGCATCGAGCCATCGCTGTTCGTAGTCAACATGAGCGCCACCAACACGGTGGCCCGACAAAGGAGAAGACGATGCAGTTCATGCTTTCCGTGATCGACGACGGCACCGGACCCTCGACCCCGGTGGAGGACGCGGCGATCGACGTGTTCAACAGCAAACTTCAGACCGAGGGCTATTGGGTCTTCGCCGGCGGCCTCGGATCACCCGAACCGGCCACCGTTATCGATAACCGCGGCGCAGAGGTGGTCTTCACCGACGGCCCATTCGTGGAGTCGAAGGAATACCTCGCCGGATTCTGGATCATCGAAGCCGACGATCTCGACATTGCGCTCAAGCTGGGCGCCGAGGGATCGAAGAGCTGCAATCGGAAGGTCGAGGTACGGCCGTTCCTGTGAAATTCGGTCGAGGTTTCGGGCGACGAATGACTATGCGCGAACGATGGAGTTGCCCGCGACCTGGATCGCGATCGGACGGAGCGGACTCATTGCCGGACCGCTGACGACGCTGCCGTCGAGGTTGAACATGCTGCCGTGGCACGGGCAGTGGATCATCGAGCCGCTCGTCTCCACGGCGCACCCGCGATGAGTGCACACCGGGTTGAAGGCACGGTACGCGCCCGGTGTCTCTTGGGTGAGGAGGACGCCGTCGACCATGACAGCTCCACCGTTCGGAACGTCCGACGTCTTGGCCAGTTCATCCGCCCGAATCGCTTCCGCGCTGGTGGGGGCCGGCTCTGCGGCCGGCTCCTCCGACGTCGGGGCGGCTGCTGAGCTCGACTCTGCGGTTGTCTTCGATTCCGGTGAATACGTGACGTCCGGACCACCGCACGCTGCGATCGTCAGTGCTCCGGCTGCGACACCGGCACCGAGCACGACACCGCGCCGCGAAATCTGAGTTTCATCCGACATTGGTGGGCATCCCTTCCCAGGCCACTGATACTCCAATGGCCCAGTATGGCCGCACCACCTGCGCAAACTTCGGACGTACCGATAACGGTTCGCTGTCAATCAGTTCGTCAGTCGGGGATCGGGCGCGCTCGAGGTCTGGGCCATCGCGCCCCGCACTGCTCGAATGACGAACGGCCAGTTCTTCGGCTTCTTCAGGTCGATGCCCGACAGGAGTTGACGCAGCCACGTCAAAGTGTCGAAGTAGATGCGTTCGCAGACGAGCTTCTCGTCGGCATCGAAGATGAAGTAGGCCGTCATCCGAACGCGGAATCGGTTGCCGGTCGGCGGAATCGCGCCGAAGTACCCTCTATGCGTCCGAGCAGCCAGAACTCGACGATGACGGCGTCGTCACTGTGCCGCAGAGCGATGATCTCGTGGTCCTGGTCAGGGAACGCAACGCGGGTGTCGCGGTAGTAGTCGCGGACCTCCCGGTCGCCGTCGTGGACCTTCATCAACGGAATGATTTCGTAGTGCGGGTGCGGGAACGTCGACAGCGTGGCGTCCCAGTCCTGCCGGACTTCGTCGTGGAAGTGGTCGAGCACGACCTTTTCGCGAGCAGCGCGGATTTCAGGGGTCAGCATCGTGGCGTCCTTACCGGGTCTCGTCGAGCCCTGGCTGAATTGGACGCTTGCGTGGGCGATTTTGGCTGCTGTTCAGCAAGAATCGCCCACGCACTGGGGACTCGCTACGTCACGCCCCGCAGCAAACCCAGCGATCGCCGCCGGGCGCTCTGCGCCAGATGCCGCTCGTGTTCGGCATCGGCTCCACCCTCGCCGGCGAGGTGGTCGTGGAAGCACGCCTTGGCCTCGAGCCAGGCGGCAATTTCGGTGGAAGTCGCGTCGAACGTCGGACGTGCCATCGAAAGGGCGGTCATTTCCAGCAAGACGTTCATGGCGGCCCTCCTCAGGGCGGTTCTTTATCCTTCAATCAGCGTCCGCCGTGCGGTTCAGCCGCGCGCGAGTAGGGCACTACGCGACCTCACGCGTCGCGCTACTCAACCCTTTTGTCATGCGAAGTCAGTACAACTCGCACCGACCGCAAATACCCCTCCCGACCTGCAGTGAAGCGCGTAAAGTCCAGTCCAGCAAGGAAGCTCAGGCCGCGGCCGAGAAGCGATCTTCGTGCTGAACCTCCCTACAGGCCATTGCCTGAAATCCGGTCAACGGATGCGAGGAGCGCGACATGCCATTCCACCTGAATTTGCTCGACGGAGGCCGCGCGGGAGCGGCGTCGCCACAACGGGACACCGCCAACGACGGTCGCCGAAATCGCGCCGAGTTCTATGCGATGACCCATTTCCGGCCCCTCTGGTGGGGCATCCAGCGATTCGACCTGACAAACCGGTGGATGAATCGATTTCTCATCAACAGCGCGATCCTCAAGATTCTGCCGCGACCAGAACCGCTCAGCACCATGGCGCCGTACACGTCGTGGGAGTCGCTCACTGATCGCACCTATTGCGGTCGACACCTGCCGCCGAAGCCCGCGCCCGAAAAACCGGAGATTCCAGACGTCGCGAAACTGTTCGCCCGTGCGGACGACGCGAGATTCTGTCCGAAATCGACCCTCCTGTTCGCGACCTTCGCGCAGTGGTTCACGGACGGTTTTCTCCGCAGCGAACGATCCGAGCCGAACAGGAACCCGAAGAAGAACACGTCGAATCATGAGATCGACCTCTGTCAGCTCTATGGACTCAACCCAGCGGTCACCGCACTGCTCCGCGAGCACTCCGGCGGACGGCTGAAGGCGGACCCGGGTACCAGCGCACCCGAGGAGCTACCGCCGAGGCTCTGTACGCCAGATAGCAAACGCGTTGAGGACTTCGAGAAATTGGCTGTCCTGAAGATCGACCTCTGCCCGCGTGATCACCTTTCAGCACTCTTCGCGATGGGCGGCGACCGCGCGAACACCTCCGTTGGCTACGTGATGATGAACGTCCTGTTCTTTCGCGAGCACAACCGCATCGCCGGACTTCTCGCGGACGAATACCGCAATGATCCCGAGTGGGACGACGAACGTCTGTTTCAGACCGCGCGAAACATCCTCATCGCCGTCTTGATCAAGATCGTCATCGAGGAGTACATCAACCACATCTCGCCGTTTCATTTCAAGTTCTCGCTCAAGACGGCAAGCCTGGCTCGGATGACCTGGTTCCGCACGAACTGGATGGCCGTCGAATTCAACCTTCTCTATCGCTGGCACAGCCTCATTCCGTCGATCATTCGTCTCGACGACAAAGACATCCGAGCCGACGAGATGATCTTCAACAACGACCTCCTGCTCGAGCACAAGCTGGGGCCGCTCTTTGAAGCCTTCTCCAATCAACCGGCCACCGCGATCGGGCTCTTCAACACCGCGCAAGCGCTTCTTCCGTTCGAAGAAATGAGCATCAAGCAGGGCCGTGATGTGGAATTGGCGACGTACAACGACTATCGCGAGAATTGCGGATTCCCACGCGTGACCAGCGTCGAGCAGAT
>JAJFUQ010000093.1 GCA_021372355.1 Nocardiaceae bacterium
TGCCGAATTGACTGCGGCGGGACGCATGCGACCTGCGGGAATCGCCGCGTTCGAGCGCCGCAAGGCGCACAAGTCCGGGATCTACTCGTATGAGAACGGCGAACGCGACCTCCCGCCCGAGTATGAACAACTGTTGATGGGGAACGCCCGGGCGTGGATCTTCTGGCAGGCCGCCACGGCTTCCTATCAAAAGCAGATGAAGAACTGGGTCATGTCCGCGAAGCAGGAGGCGACGCGGGACAAGCGCATCGCCGAATTGGTCGCGGAAAGTGCCGCTGGACAGCTGGTCAAGTACGTGCGCTACGGCAAAGAACCCTCCTGGGTCGCGAAAATTCGCGCCGAGCTCGGTTAAGTCTGGAACTGCTGCCCCGAGACATGCTCTTGCGCAATTCGTCGTAGCGACGCGAACAGTACGTCGCCCAGGGCGGTGCCGAGAAGAACTCCTTCGACCTGGTTCACCAGCCCTCTGCGGGCGGCGATGGCGGCGATGTCGGCACGCGCGACGATCTCCGCCGCCTCGGCGTACGCGTCGAGTACCGAGGTGATGTCGTCTGCTCCGAGTTCGTCGTAGCTGCGGAGAACGCTCGCGGCTGTCTGCCAGGCGGGATTGTCTGCGGTGTCAGTCCAATTGCGTTCGGCAGCAAGCTGTTCGAGACGCTCGGGAAGCGGCCCTTCGGACAATAGGCCGGCTTTCGGCAGCACGCGGCGTTGTGCAAGGCCGAACACCGAGTGGGCGTTCACCGCAGGATCGTCGAGGGCGGCGAGCACGTCTCGAACGTCGGCGATGGGTGTCTGCGCGACGCCGACCATGGCCCGAATCAGTCGAAGCCGTTTGACGTGGTGCTCGTTGTACTCGGCCTGGTTCGACTGCGTGCGTTCGCCGGCCGTGAGCAGGCCTTCGCGGAGATAGAACTTGATGGTTGCGACCGGCACCCCGGATTCACGCGAAAGTTCCGCCATCTTCATCGACAACCCCCTTGACGCCTAAATAGATAGTACTACTATCCGTTATAGATAGTGCAACTATCCGTTTGGGAGACAGTCATGAAATCTATCTGGTCCGCTCACCGTCCCCTTGTCGCCTTCGCCGCCGCAATGGGTGTTCTCGTCGTCGTATCCGTAATCGGCCTGTTCGTCGACGACCGTTCACTCGTCGGCGCACCCCTGTGGGCGAAGCCCTTCAAGTTCGCGCTCTCGTTCACGATCTACGGCATCACGTGGGCATGGCTGCTCTCGCTGCAAACGCGGTGGAAGCGGCTCGGTTGGTGGCTCGGCACGGTCATCACCACGGCCGGCGTCATCGAGATGATCGTCATCGTCGGTCAGCAGGTCCGGCTGCACCGCAGTCATTTCAACGTGGCGACCCCAGTGGACGCCGCCCTGTGGAGCACCATGGGTGCGACGATCGCGGTGTTGTTCATCGCCAACGTCGTGTGGACGGTCCTGCTGTGGCGCCAACCGTTGCTCGAGGCCGCGACATCGCTCGCTCTTCGTCTCGGCGCGACCATCTCCCTCGCTGGGCTGGCGGTCGCGTTCCTCATGACGTCACCGACCGCAGCGCAACTCGAAGAAGCCAAGCGCGGCACGGCGACGATCATGGGTGCCCACAGCGTCGGCGTCGAAGACGGCGGTCCGGGACTGCCGCTGCTCGGCTGGTCCACGACGGGCGGCGACCTCCGGATCCCGCACTTCGTCGGAATGCACGCGTTGCAGATCGTGCCGCTGGCGTGCCTCGCCGGGTTCGCACTCCTGGGCCGCCTCGGAATCACCCGCGCGCTCAGCAAGATGGTGCTGGTGTGCTCCGTCGCCCTCGGCTACTTCGGGATTCTGAGCGTTATCACGGTCCAGGCCTTACGTGGTCAGCCCGTCGTGCGACCCGATGCCATGACCCTGGGTCAGCTCGCCATTGTCGTCGTGATTGTCCTGGCCGGAGTCATGACCGCCGTGGTCACGGGATTTCCGACGAGGGTCAGTTCACCTTCTTCTGCTGGCCAGCCCAAAACGGTTCCCGCAGCTTGAACTTCTGGAGTTTTCCGGTGGCGGTGCGGGCGAGCTCGTCGCGGAACTCGATCCGGCGGGGAAGCTTGTAGCCCGCCAGTCGCGTCCGGCAATACGCGACGATCTCTTCCGCGGTGATTCCGGAGCCGTCCGTGACGACGAGTGCGGTGACCAGCTCACCCCACTTCTCGTCCGGAACACCGATGACGGCGGCCTCGCGGATCGAACTGTGGCTCAGCAGTGCGTCTTCGACCTCGATCGATGAGACGTTCTCACCGCCCGAGATGATGACGTCCTTCTTGCGGTCCGAGATCACGACATAGCCCTCGTCGTCGATCTGACCACCGTCACCGGTGTGGAACCAGCAGCCGTCGAGCGCCTGAGCGGTGGCATCGGGCTGCTGCCAGTAGCCGCCGAGGATGTGGTTCGACTGCGCGAGGATCTCGCCGCTCTCGTCGGTCTTCACCGTCACACCGATCGCTGGGACGCCCGCGCGACCCAGTCGACGTGCGCGTTCGCTCGGCGTGAGCTCGTCCCACTCCGATCGCGTGCGGTTGACCGTGAGCAGGGGCGCGGTATCGGTGAGGCCGTAGATCTGGATGAATTCCCAGCCGAGTTCGGTTTCGACGCGTTCGATGGTCCGGGTCGGCGGAGGTGCACCCGCGACGACGACGCGTACGCGGTCCCGTCCCGGGATCGGTCCGTCCCACGTCGAGGCGGCATCGAGCACCGCGTTGACGACCGCCGGGGCCCCGCACATCAGCGTCACGCCGTGCTCTTCGACTCGCCGCAGGATCTCGGCGCCGTCGACCTGGCGAAGCACGATCTGCTTCGTTCCGAATCCGGTGTTGACATAGGGCATGCCCCAGCCGTTACAGTGGAACATCGGCAGCGTGTGGAGAAGGACGTCCCGATCCGTGATCGACGTGTGCAGCCCGAAGGTGACGGAGTTAAGCCACACGTTGCGATGCGTGAGCTCGACGCCCTTCGGCCGAGCGGTGGTGCCCGACGTGTAG
>JAJFUQ010000096.1 GCA_021372355.1 Nocardiaceae bacterium
CGTCCAGGGCATCACCGGTGGTGAGGGCAGCAAGCACACCGCTCGCATGCTCGCGGCCGGAACCCAGATCGTCGGTGGCGTCAACGCCCGCAAGGCCGGCACCACCGTCAGCCACACCGATAAGGACGGCAACGCAATCGAGCTTCCGGTGTTCGCATCGGTCGCCGAGGCCATGGAGAAGACCGGCGCCGACGTCTCGGTCGCGTTCGTTCCTCCGGCCTTCTCGAAGGACGCCATCATCGAGGCGATCGACGCCGAGATCGGCCTGCTCGTCGTGATCACCGAGGGTGTTCCGGTGCAGGACAGCGCGTACTGCTGGGCCTACAACGTCGAGAAGGGGCAGAAGACCCGCATCATCGGCCCCAACTGCCCGGGCATCATCACCCCCGGTGAGGCGCTCGCGGGCATCACCCCGGCCAACATCTCCGGCAAGGGCCCGATCGGACTCGTCAGCAAGTCCGGCACCCTGACCTACCAGATGATGTACGAGCTCCGTGACTTCGGCTTCTCGACCGCCATCGGTATCGGTGGAGACCCGGTCATCGGCACCACCCACATCGACGCGATCGCCGCGTTCGAGGCGGACCCGGAGACCGAGCTGATCGTCATGATTGGTGAGATCGGTGGCGACGCGGAAGAGCGTGCGGCCGACTACATCAAGGCCAACGTCACCAAGCCGGTCGTCGGCTACGTCGCGGGCTTCACCGCCCCCGAGGGCAAAACGATGGGCCACGCCGGCGCGATCGTGTCGGGCTCGTCGGGCACCGCACAGGCCAAGAAGGACGCCCTCGAGGCGGCCGGCGTCAAGGTCGGCAAGACGCCGTCCGAGACCGCTGCGCTGGCTCGCGAGATCATGAAGTCTCGCGTCTCGGCGTAACTTCAGGTCGCGCCAGGTCAGGTTTCGGCGACTGCTCGAGTAACACTGTTCACACCTCAACCCCCCGATCGGCGCGCCTGATCGGGGGGTTGAGGTTTTCCTGCCAATCTCGAAATCGATGAGTCTGCTAGCTGACCCACCGCTCACTTCGAAGAAAACCGTCCCGGCCGACAGGCAGCATTCGGAAGCTGCTGACGTCCGGGCGTTTGTGCTTGCCGGCCTCCGCCCGTCCGGAATCAGCCTGCTCGTCGTCGCGGTCCTGATTCTGCTGACGCTCTTCGCGGGCGGCGCCGGCTTCCACGATGCGGCGGCCTACATTGCGGCGGCCTGGCTGGCGCTACATCAGGTGCCGTTGCAGTTGGGTGCGGACGCGCTTGGATTGATGCCCCTGGCCGCCACTGCGGTGCTGGTCGGAGTGACGTCCCGGACCGCGCGGAAACTGTCGTCGCACGTCGAGGGCTGGCGGGATGTGGGACTCGCGATCGCCGGCATGGTCGTCGGGCCGATCCTCTTCTCGGTTCTCGCGCTCGTCGTCGTCGGACAGGCGTCGGTCGAGTCTCAGCTCAATACGCCCCCGACGCTGTCGATGCTCGGCTGGGTCGCGTCGGTCCACCTCTTCGGCGCGGTCATCGGCCTGCGCAGGAGCATGCCCGCGATTCCGCACAGCCTCGTTCCGGGCTGGGTGGTGAACGCCGGTGAGGCGACTCGGTACGCAACGCGTCTGCTGTTCCTCGCCGGGCTTCTCGCCGCGGTGACCGTGATGATCGTCCGCTGGTCGGCGGTCGAATCGTTCATGGCGGCCGGACACGGCGACGGCGGTGCGTTCGGACTGACGGTCGTCTCGCTGCTCTACCTGCCGAACATGGCGGTCTATGCGGTCGGTGTGCTGTGCGGTTCGGCAATCACGCTCGGCGATGGTTCGATCTCGTTGTTCGAGGTCGCGCAGGGCCAGATGCCTCCGTTGCCGCTCATGGCGGCGTTGCCGGAGGGGCCGGCCGAGACGTGGTGGCAGTCGGCGTTGCTGGTGCCGCTCTTCGTCGCGTTCCTGACCGGACGCAAGTGTGCCCGCTTATCCGAGGGGCGGGGAGCCGCAATCCGGATGGCGCTCGTCGCGTCGGTCGGGTGCTCGGTGGTCTCGGTGCTGATCGCCGAGGTCTCGGGCGGCGTTCTCGGCGCGATCGGCTATGTCGGACTGTCGCCGGCGATGTTCGGCTTGTCCGTTTTCGTGTGGTTCGCGATGTTCGCGACTCTGGGCGCGGCCTTCCGGGTGCGAACCAAGGAGCCGAAGGCGCCCAAGCCGGCCAAGCCCGCCAAACCGGCCAAAGCTGTCGAGCCGGAAGTGGCGGAAGCCGAGGAAACTCCAGCTGCTGCGGAGGATTCGGCCGAGAAGCCCGAGGAAACCCCTGCGGAACCTCCGGTCGAGTCGAAGCCGGAAGACAAGAAGAAGCCGGCGGACGAGAAGAAGCCGGGACTCGTTGGGTCGGTTGTCGGCGCGCTGCCTATTCCGTTCCGGAAGAAGTAACTCCCGCCGACACGACTCGCCGAGGCTGCCATTACGCTGTTACCCGCAGGTATCAAGCGGATAAGGAACACGGCCAAAGAGTGAGTTCGCCCGAAGTGAGCATCACCCGGCCGCGTCTGGTTGTCCTTGCGTCCGGCAGCGGAACGTTGCTGGCTTCGCTTGTCGAAGCCGCCGCAGCTCCGGATTTTCCAGCGAGCATCGTCGCTGTCGGCGCCGACCGGGACTGTGCCGCTCTCGAACGCGCCGCTGAAGCTGGAATCGAACACTTCCGTATGGCGCCGCGCGACTATGCCGATCGCGACGCATGGACCTCGGCGCTCACCAAGAAGGTCGGCGAGTATTCGCCGGACTACGTGGTCACCGCGGGATTCATGCGCATTCTCGGCAACGAGTTCATCGCGGCGTTCGACCGCCGGATCATCAACTCGCACCCGGCTCTGCTGCCCGCGTTCCCCGGCGCACACGGCGTGCGGGACGCGCTCGCGTATGGCGTGAAGGTCACCGGCACGACGGTCCATCTCGTCGATACCGGTGTCGACTCGGGTCCGATTCTCGCGCAGGTCGCCGTCGAGGTACGCGACGACGAATCCGAGGAAGAGCTGCACGAACGCATCAAGGTCATCGAACGCAAGCTGTTGGTCGACGTCGTCGCCCAAGCTGCCAAGCACGGAATCATCACCGACGGACGGAAGGCGAGGATCGCACAGTGACTTCAGAAGGCGTTGCCATGACTTCATCGAGCGTGACTGACGAAGGTCGCAAGCCAGTCAAGCGGGCACTGGTGAGCGTCTACGACAAGACCGGACTGGTCGAACTCGCCAAGGGGCTGAGCGCTGCTGGAGTCGAGCTCGTGTCCACGGGTTCGACCGCGAGCAAGATCGCCGAAGCCGGGATCGCGGTGACCAAGGTCGAGGAGCTGACCGGCTTCCCGGAGACCCTCGACGGCCGCGTCAAGACGCTGCACCCGCGCGTGCACGCCGGCATCCTCGCCGACACCCGCCGCGAAGAGCACGTCGACCAGCTCACCGAGCTCGGCGTCGAGGCCTTCCAGCTCGTCGTCGTCAATCTGTACCCGTTCACCCAGACGGTCGCCTCGGGTGCGACGCAGGACGAGTGCGTCGAGCAGATCGACATCGGCGGTCCGTCGATGGTTCGTGCCGCGGCCAAGAACCACCCGTCGGTGGCCGTGGTCGTCGACCCGCAGCGCTACGACGACGTGCTCGAGGCGGTCAGCGCCGGCGGATTCACCCTCGCTGCGCGCAAGCGCCTCGCTGCCCAGGCTTTCCAGCACACCGCTTCGTACGACGTCGCCGTCGCTTCGTGGATGAGCTCGGTCGTCGGACCTGAGGAAGGAACCAACTTCCCGGAATGGGTGGGCGGCACGTGGACTCGGAGCGCGTCTCTGCGCTACGGCGAGAACCCGCACCAGAGCGCGGCACTGTACGTGCACGAGTACGGCCACGGCAGCCTCGCGCAGGCGGTGCAGTTACACGGCAAGGAGATGTCGTATAACAACTACACCGACGGTGACGCCGCGCTGCGCGCCGCCTACGACCATGCCGAACCTGCGGTTGCGATCATCAAGCACGCGAACCCATGCGGCATCGCGATCGGCGCGGACATTGCCGAGGCACACCGCAAAGCTCATGCATGTGACCCGGTCAGTGCGTTCGGAGGTGTGATCGCCGCCAACCGCGAAGTCTCGGTCGAAATGGCCGAGCAGGTCGCGGAGATCTTCACCGAGGTCGTCATCGCGCCGAGCTATGCCGACGGTGCCGTCGAGATCCTGAGCCGCAAGAAGAACGTCCGATTGCTGACCGTCGTCCCGCCGCGGATGACCGGTATCGAGCTGCGTCCGATTTCCGGCGGTGCGCTGTTGCAGACCAAGGACGCGATCAACGCGACCGGAGACGACCCGGCGAACTGGACGCTCGCAACCGGCGATCCGGCCGATGAGGCCACGCTCGCCGACCTCGCCTTCGCTTGGCGCGCATGCCGTGCGGTGAAGTCGAACGCGATCCTGCTCGCGCACGACGGCGCCTCGGTCGGCGTCGGTATGGGTCAGGTCAACCGTGTCGACTCGGCCTTCCTCGCCGTGAAGCGGGCAGCGGACCGGGCACAGGGCTCGGTCGGTGCCTCGGACGCGTTCTTCCCGTTCCCCGACGGGCTGCAGACGCTCATCGACGCCGGCGTGAAGGCGGTCGTCCAGCCGGGCGGCTCGGTGCGCGACGCGGACGTCATCGAGGCGGCGAAGGCCGGCGGAATCACGATGTACTTCACGGGAGCCCGTCACTTCGCGCATTAGACGTGGGAAGAGGGCTCACAGCGTCTTCTGCCTTCGCTCCGCTACGGCGGTTCGCCGGCCCTGAGGGCGTCGCCTTCCCGACTCGCTCGGACCCCTCGTTCCTCGGGGGCCTCGACTCGTCGGTCCAGACGCCACCCGGCCGGCTCACAGCGACCTGGCAGAAACCCTTGCAGTGACCTTGCAGCGACTTCTCAGGACGATCTAAGTCCTGGCAAGCAAGATAAGAACATGCGCATCTTGGTTGCCGACGATGATCGGGCCGTCCGCGAGTCACTTCGACGTTCTTTGAGCTTCAACGGCTACACCGTCGAGGTCGCCTCCGACGGCCTCGACGCGCTCGAAAAGGCCAACGCGACGAAGCCGGATGCCCTCATCCTCGACGTCATGATGCCGCGCCTGGACGGCCTCGAAGTCTGCCGCCGGCTGCGCAGCACCGGGGACGACGTGCCGATCCTGGTGCTCACGGCGCGGGATTCGGTGTCGGAACGGGTTTCCGGTCTCGACGCCGGCGCCGACGACTACCTGCCCAAGCCGTTCGCGTTGGAAGAACTACTCGCTCGGCTGCGGGCCCTGCTCCGCCGCGCCTCGGTCGAGGCCGGCACCCTCGGCAGCGATGCCGGACCGATCGAATTCGCCGATCTGACTCTGGACCCGGTCACTCGCGACGTCACGCGGGCCGGGCGATCGATCAGTCTCACGCGAACCGAGTTCTCGCTGCTCGAACTCCTCATCACGAACGCCCGCCGAGTTCTGACGCGCGGGCGGATTCTCGAGGAGGTCTGGGGCTATGACTTCCCGACGTCGGGCAACGCGCTCGAGGTCTACATCGGCTACCTGCGCCGCAAGACCGAGCTCGAGGGTGAGCTGCGCCTGATCCACACGGTTCGTGGAGTCGGATACGTGCTGCGAGAGACACCACCGTGAGGTGGCGCTTCAAGCGCCACGGCTCCTCGACCACCAACGGGGACGACTCCGGGCGGCCGATGCGGCCGCCATTCCACCTGACGCGAGCGGTATCGCTGCGATGGCGTGTGACCTGGCTGGCCGCTACCTCGGTGGCGGTGTCGGTGGCGCTCATCTCGGTCGGCGCGTACGCCGTCGTCGCGCGCGCGTTGTACGCCGACGTCGACGATCAGCTCCACACGCGCGCCCAGACCCTTATCGAGAACGACTTCGATTCGTTCGACGTTCGCACGATCTCGCTCGCCACGTTCTACTCGAAGGACATCAGCGTCGCGCTGATCTTCCCGGACCAGTCGCTGTACATCCCGCCGGGATCGCATCCGCCGATCGCCAGCGACGAGTACGCGGTCTCGAAGGGGGAGATCGATTCGTCGCTGCGCACGGTCTACGGACAGCGTGTGCTGGCCGAGCGGACCAATGCCGGACTCACGCTTGTCATCGCCCAGCGATTGGCGCCGACGCGGGCGGTTCTCGACCAGCTCGCCTTCGTGCTCTTCGTTGCAGGTGGATTCGGCGTCGTCCTCGCCGCGCTGGCGGGTATGGCGACGGCACGGGCCGGCCTTCGACCGGTCGCGCGTCTCACCGAGGCGACCGAGCGCGTTGCGCGGACCGATGACCTCACGCCGATTCCGGTGACCGGAAACGACGAACTCGCGCGGCTCACGGCCAGCTTCAACACGATGCTTCGGGCGCTCAACGAGTCTCGCGATCGGCAGCGGCGGCTCGTCGCGGACGCGGGACACGAGCTCCGCACCCCTCTGACGTCGTTGCGCACGAACACCGAACTGCTCATCGCGTCGAGTCGTCCGGGTGCGCCGAAGGTGCCGGACGAGGACATGAGCGAGCTGCGTGCGGACGTCGTGGCGCAGATCGAGGAGCTGTCGACCCTGGTTGGCGACCTCGTCGCCCTCGCTCGGGAGGACGCTCCGGAAGACGAATTCACGCGGACGGACATCGCCGAGGTCGCCGAGCGGGCTCTCGAGCGAGCGCGCCGTCGGCGCAACGAGATCGAGTTCGTGGCTTCGCTGCAGCCGTGGTTCGTCTACGGCCAGGAGGCCGGGCTACAGCGCGCGATCCTGAATGTGCTGGACAACGCGGCGAAGTGGAGTCCGCGCGGGGCCCAGGTGCTGGTGACGATGGAGCCCGCCGGCCCGGGCCTGATGGCCCTGCTCGTCGACGACGCCGGACCGGGTATTCCGGAGGCGGAGCGACAGCTCGTGTTCGAGCGGTTCTACCGGTCCATGGCATCGCGGTCGATGCCGGGTTCCGGATTGGGCCTCGCGATCGTGCGGCAGGTCGTGCTCAAGCACGGCGGAACCATCAACGTCGAGACGTCATCCCGGGGCGGTGCACTGATTCGCATCGTCATGCCGGGCGATATCGGAATTTCAGAGAAGGAGATGAGCTCGCTATGACTGGTGAAGGTTTTGGATACCCACCTGGCGAGCGGGGCGAAGGCGGATGGGCACGCCCACCGCACCCCACGGCGACGCTGCCACCGACGTCGGGAGGTGTGCCGCCGACGCACACGCAGCAGTTCCCGGTCTATCCTCCGGAGCCGCCGCGCAAGCGGGGGCGGGCCGGATTGGCCGCTGGAATGGTCGCTCTCGCCCTCGTCTCCGGCGGTGTGGGTGGCGCGACCGGCGCCTACCTCGCGGGCAATCACAACGGCAGTTCGGTCACCCTGGGTCAGACCGGTAATACGGCGCCAGCAGTCAAGGCCGAGCCGGGCACGATCCAGGCCGTGGCGGAGAAGGTGCTGCCCTCGGTCGTCACGATCGAGGTTGCGGGCAACCAGGTCGAGGGTGAAGGCACCGGTATCGTCCTGAGCGCCGACGGACTGATCCTCACGAACAACCATGTCGCGTCGGCGGCCGGGAAAAAGGCCCAGATCAGCGTGGTGTTCTCGGACGGATCGAAGTCCGCGGCGACGCTCGTCGGCGCCGATCCGGTGTCCGACATCGCAGTCATCCGCGTCGACAAGACCGGCCTTGTGCCGATCACGGTGGGTTCGTCGGCCAATCTCGTCGTGGGCCAGCAGGTGGTCGCGGTCGGTTCACCGCTCGGCCTCGATGGCACGGTGACCACCGGCATCATCTCGTCGCTCGACCGCCCGGTTTCCACGAGCGGTGAGTCGAACAACCAGAACTCGGTGATCGACGCGATCCAGACCGATGCGGCGATCAACCCGGGCAACTCGGGGGGCCCGCTCGTCGATATGAACGGCGCGCTCATCGGCGTCAACACGGCGATCGCCACGCTCGGTTCGAGCCAGGGGACTCAGACCGGATCGATCGGCCTGAGCTTCTCGATCCCGGTCGATCAGGCGATGCGGGTGGCCCGTCAGCTCATCGATACTGGCAAGGCAACGCACGCGATGATCGGCGTGCAGGTCCCCATGAAGGACGACGCCGACGGCGCCCGCGTGACCGCGGTGACCGCAGGCGGTGCTGCCGCTGCGGCCGGCATCCCGAAGGGCGCGATCATCACCAAGGTCGACGACCGGGTGATCACCGACGGCAGTGCCCTCATCGCCGCGATTCGCTCGCATTCGCCGGGGGACAAGGTGCAGGTGACGTACACAGATCCAGCGGGCGGTTCAAAGACGGTTACAGTCACGTTGACCGAAGCTCCCGCGGGCAGCTGAGAGCGCTACGGTATTGGCTATGACTATGGATGCCCCCGTCGTGGGCCGTGCACTCGTCGTGATCGTCGATGATCGCTCCGCCCATGGAGACCCTGGCGGCACCGCCACGGGCAAGCTCGTCACCGAACTGCTTTCCGAAGGTGGATTCATCGTCGACGGCGCGCTGATCGTGTCGTCGGACGAGGTCGAGATTCGGAACGCGCTCAACACCGCTGTCATCGGTGGAGTCGATCTGGTGATCTCCGTTGGCGGAACCGGAGTCGGGGCGCGCGACGTCACACCGGAAGCCACCGCTGACGTTCTCGACCGGCAGATCGCCGGTGTGGAAGAAGCGATCCGGTCGTCGGGTCTGTCCGCCGGTGCGATGGACGCCGGACTGTCGCGTGGCCTCGTCGGAACGTCGGGAAGCACGCTCGTGGTGAACCTCGCGTCGTCGCGAGCGGCGATCCGCGATGGCATGGCGACGCTGATTCCGCTGGCAAAGCACCTGATCGAGGAACTGTCCGACCTGGAGATCGATGACTGAACCGGAGGACAAGGAGGCTAAACGCCGAAAGATCGAGGAGATCTTCGGCGACGTCCTCCCCGGAACGACCCGCGATGAGCGTGACCCCGAGGGAGCCTCGGGAAACGAACAGCGAATCCGCAACGACGTTCCGCCGCACTGGCAGTGAGCCGAAAAAGGCGGCCGATCTGATGATCGGCCGCCTTTTCGCGTATCTGAGCCCTTACGAGGACTTGGCGGCGAGCAGGTCGCGAATCTCGACCAGCAGGTCGGCTTCGGTCAGCGCCGCAGCTTCGTCGCCTTCGACCTTCTTGCGCTCCTTGAGCTTGGTGATCGGCAGCACGAGGATGAAGTACAGGACAAAGGCGACCATGACGAAGTTGATCGCAGCGGTGATGACGGCACCGAGGTCGATGAACGTGGTGGCGTAGGTCGGGTCGCTCGGTTCCTTGTCCAGGAGCTGGACACCAAGGCCGACGTTCTGCGCTCCGCCCGCCGCGGCGATCAGCGGCTGGATGATGCTCTTGGTGAAGGCAGTCACGATCGCGGTGAAAGCAGTACCCATGACAACTGCGACCGCGAGGTCAACGACGTTGCCCTTGAGGAGGAAGTCCTTGAAGCCCTTCAGCATTCTTGCTCCGTTCTCTCTGCTATGTGATTAGCCACATGGTTACCCAGGGATGGTAGTCGAAGTCACACTGTGAGGCTGATCAACTCCAAGTGACTGTTACCCGTCCCGCGAGTGAAGCATTCGCCACGTCGATCGCGGTATCGGACGAAACGGCTAAAAGCACCATGGGGCCTTCGTGCGAGCTCACCTGATCTTTGCTTGGTGCCATGACGACGGCGACATTGCTCGCCAGGCGCCGAGGTCCGGAGAGGTCGTCGCTCGAGATGACGTCGACTCGATCGCCGACCTGCAACAGCATGGCGACCGCCGCATCGGCTACGCGGACCCCGACGATGCGGGAGTCGGGGTCGTGGGTGGCCAGCTTGGCCAGTCGGGAGCCGAGCGTTCGGACGTCGGTCAGGACCTCACCGGACCGGGCCGCCCCGGCGAGTGCCCGACCGACAACCTCGGCTGGGTCGCGTACCGCGCCGTCGGGAACGGCGTCGTCCGACAGTGCGCGAAGCTCGACATCGTCCGCGGTCAGGATGGCGCCGGGGGCGAGGTCGTGCACAGCGACGACGACGGATGCGTCGTGCGGGTCGACGGCGTCGATGATCAGCAGGCCTACTCCGGCGACCGCGAGGCCGACGGCGACCATCTGACGCAGACGGCGGATGTTCGCCAGTCGATACGCGACGGCTTCGACGACTCGCTGCAGGGGAGTGGGGTCGAGTCTGTCCTTCACGTTGGCGACGCTATCGGCGCATGATGGCGTGCAGACGACAGAACAGGCCTTCCAGAAGAAGGCCTGTGGATAGTCCGAAGACTTAGCTTGCGGTGCTGGCGGCCGGTGTGCTCGACGCCGTGGACGTACTGGTCGACGACGTGGAAGTGCTGGTGGACGAGTCGGACTTCGCGATCGTGTCGGCCTTCGATGAGCGGCTGTCGGTGCGGTAGAAACCGCTGCCCTTGAAGACGATCCCCACCGAATTGAACAGCTTCCGAAGCTTGCCGTTGCAGTCGTCGCACACGGTCAAGGCGTCGTCGCTGAAGGACTGCACGATGTCGAACCGGTTGTCACATTCAGTGCACGCGTATGAATAAGTGGGCACGGGTTCCTCCGGCTGAGTCGGGTGGTAGCACTCTACCGCTGACAGTGCAAACGTCGGTAATCGTGGAGTTATTCCATGTGATGTAGCCCACCCGGCGTGAGCACCCAGCCGACGCGGATGTCGTGTTCCTCGGCGGGCAGCGCCTCGACGAGCTCTTCGTCACGGACCACTGCGATGAGCCGCACGCCGGGACGTGCGAAAGGCAGCGAGCGGTCATAGTGTCCACCGCCTCTACCCAGTCGGACGCCTCGGCGATCGACGGCGAGTGCCGGAACCAGGACGACATCGGCCTGCGCGATGGCCTCCGGGCCGAGTCGTTCCCCGGACGGTTCGAGCAGCCCGAACTTCGCCGGCTCCAGAGAATCGGGTCCCGTGTAGGCGCACCAATCGAGCGGACTCGCGCCCGTGACGAGGGGGAGTAGTAGCTGTGAACTTGCCCTCGCAAGCGCATTCACGAAATCGAGAGATCCCGGTTCTGACCCGCACGGGACATAACCGCAGACGACGCGGCCGGCCAAGCCGAGAATGTCCACTGCAGCCACTAGCGCTTGCGCATCCATGGCACGCTGAGCAGGGGAAACCGCTCGACGTCGGGCACCGAGTTCGC
This sequence comes from Nocardiaceae bacterium, assembly GCA_021372355.1. Lineage (GTDB taxonomy): Bacteria > Actinomycetota > Actinomycetes > Mycobacteriales > Mycobacteriaceae > Smaragdicoccus. Next base: position 11,149 of record JAJFUQ010000096.1, read on the forward strand.
GACGGCGAACTCGCTTGGCCGCACTGGCCGAAATCAGCGGGTCGTTTCCCTGCACAGACACGTCGATCACCATATGCTCAGGCGCCGTGCCGGGTTGCGGCTCGGAATACCTATTAGGGTGTCGAGACATGGATGCAAGCGGGAGGCCGAACGTGACGGAACAGCGCGTCTTCAGGACTGCATGCGTTCCGGCGGCGGGAATGGGCACGCGATTCCTGCCCGCTACGAAGACCGTCCCCAAGGAACTTCTGCCGGTGGTGGACACTCCGGGCATCGAGCTCGTGGCCGGTGAGGCTGCGGCCTCCGGCGCGGAGCGGCTCGTCATCATCACCGCGCCCGGTAAGGACGGGGTGGTCGCCCACTTCGTCAAAGACGTCATGCTCGAACGTCACCTTCGGGAGAAGGGCAAGTTCAAGCTTCTCGAGAAGGTCCAGGTCGCTCCGGGTCTCCTCGACGTCGAAGCCGTGGTGCAGGAGCAGCCGCTCGGGCTCGGGCACGCCGTCGCACAGGTCGAGCAGGTTCTCGACGATGACGAGACGTGTCTCGCCGTTCTTCTGCCGGATGACCTGGTCACGCCGCGTGGAGTTCTCGAAGTCATGGCCCGCGTCCGCAAGAAGCGTGGCGGTTCGGTGCTGTGTGCGATCGAGGTTCCGCGCGAAGAAGTCAGCGCTTACGGTGTCTTCTCCGTGGAAATCGTTCCGGACGCGGTCAATCCGAACGTCATGAAGGTGACCGGCATGGTGGAGAAGCCGCCAGCCGACGAGGCCCCGTCGAACTTGGCAGCAGCCGGCCGGTATTTGCTCGACCGCGCGATCTTCGACGCGCTGCGACGGGTTCAGCCCGGCGCCGGCGGGGAAATCCAGCTGACGGACGCGATCGAGTTGCTCATCAAAGAGGGGCATCCGGTCCACGTGGTGATTCACCGAGGGGCCAGGCACGACCTCGGAAATCCCGGCGGATACATTCGGGCGTGCGTCGATTTCGGACTCGACACCCCGGAATATGGCCCGGGACTTCGCGACTGGCTCAAGCATCGCCTCAGCGATGACTGGGCGCCGCGCTTGGCAACAGACGACTGACGGACGGAAGAGGGGCCTGGATGCGCTCAGTTGAGGAGCAGCAGGCACTTGTGATGGCTGCTGCAGTCGCACCTCGTCCGGTGCGCGTGGCGATCACCGAAGCCCAGGGGTTGCTGTGCGCTGAGGAGATCACGGCCGACAAGGCGATGCCGGCCTTCGATCAGGCGGCGATCGATGGCTACGCGGTCCGCAGTGTTGATGTCTCGAGTGCGTCCGGCGGCCCGCGCCCGGCCGGTTCGCCGAGCGATGTCATCTTGCCGGTGGTCGGCGACATTGCGGCCGGTTCGCGTCAGCCGAAGCGTCTTCAGCCCCGGCAGGCGGTCCGGATCGAGACCGGTGCCCCGATGCCCACGCTGGCCGACGCCGTACTCCCGCTCGAATTCAGCGACGAAGGACGCACCCGCGTCCGCGTCTACCAGTCGGTGCGCTCCGGAGACTTCGTCAAACGCACCGGCGACGACGTCCGTCGCGGCGATGTGGCGGTGCGTCCCGGCCAGCTGATCGGGGCGGCTCAGGTCGGTCTGCTCGCGGCGCTGGGCAAGGACAAGGTGCTCGTGCACCCGCGTCCCCGGCTGTCGATCATTTCCGTCGGCGAAGAACTCGTCGACATCGGACGTACCCCCGGTCCGGGTCAGGTCTACGACATCAACTCGTACGCGTTGGCCGCGGCTGCGCGCGACGCCGGAGCCGAGGTCAATCGTGTCGGCATCGTCGCCGGCGATGCGCGCGCGCTGCGTGACGTCGTCGAAGGCCAGCTGATTCGCTCTGAGCTCGTCATCATCTCGGGCGCCCTCGGCGGATCCTCGGGCGCGAAGTTGATCGAGGCCGTCGGCGAGCTCGGCAAGATGGAGATCGCCCGGGTCGCGATGCAGCCTGGTTCGATCCAGGGTTTCGGACAGCTCGGTCGCGACGACGTGCCGACCTTTCTTCTCCCGTCGAACCCGGTGAGTGCGCTCATCATCTTCGAGGTCATCATCAGGCCGCTCATCCGCGCTGCGCTCGGTCGCCAGCAGTCGGGCCGCCGCATCGTCAAAGCGCGGACCGTGGCCGCGATGGCGTCGGTACCGGATCGCACCGGTTACCAGCGCGCTCAGCTTCTCCGTGACGAGAGCAACGGAGAGTTCATCGTCAAGCCGCTGACGGGCGGTCACAACGGCTCGCCGTACCTGCTCACGACGCTCGCCGAGGCCAACTGCCTGGTCGTCATGGGGCCGGACGTCGTCGAGGTTCCGCAAGGCGACCTGGTCGAGGTCTCGTTCCTGGCCCAGCGCGCCTGACCGCATGACGACGCAAACGCAGCGCTACACCGTCCACCCGGGCTGGCCGGCCAAACTCGGGCCGCTGCGTGTACCCGGCGGAGTCGTGACGCTGCGCCCGATCCGGCTCCGCGATGGTGGAGCCTGGAGCCGCTTGCGGACGGCGGACCGGGATCACCTCCAGCCCTGGGAGCCCGCGGGTTCGGAAACCTGGGAGTACCGGCATCACGTCGCGAATTGGCCCGCGCTGTGGTCCAGCCTGAAGTCGGAGGCCCGTAAGGGGCACATGATTCCGATGGTCATCGAGGTCGATGGGCAGTTCTCCGGTCAGATCACGGTCGGCAATATCGTGCGGGGCGCCCTGCGGTCGGGGTGGATCGGCTACTGGGTGACGAAGGGCCGCGTCGGACAGGGCGTGGCGACCGCAGCTTTGGCGCTCGGACTCGATCACTGCTTCGGTGCCGTGGGGTTGCATCGCGTCGAAGCGACCGTTCGTCCGGAGAATCACGCGAGTCAGGCGGTGCTGCGGCACGTCGGATTCCGCGAAGAGGGACTGCTGAAGCGCTACCTCAATGTCGACGGAGAGTGGCGGGACCACCAACTGGTGGCGATCACCGTCGAAGAGCTGCCCACATCCGTCGTCCAGCGCCTCGTCGACGAAGGTCGCGCGAACCGTGTCTGACGAACGGCGCGCTTACCCGATCTAGGCCCGGGATCCCGTTACCCTTCTGCGATAACAGCGGGTGTTTTCCGCATTGGTTGGTTGAGCAGGGAGGCCAGGCACGTTGCCGAACTCATTGTTGTGGGCCGGTCTCGTAGCGTTGTGGCTCTTCGTCCTCTTCCCGATCTTGGCGGACAAGCACCCACGTATTCGCCGGACCACCGACGCCGCGCTCGCGACGCGCGTCTTGATCCGTGGCGGCTCGAAGCGTCGTCGAAAGGGTGGTCCGTCGACGGGGCACTCGGTCGACCCGAACTGGTCCCCGTCACCGGAGGACTTGGAAGGCTCGCTAATCGGCGAATCGAAGGAGGTTCCGATGAGCAGCGAAGAGGAGCAGGGGGACCGGGCGAGCGAAGCGACGGGGCATGTTCCCGACGAGATCGATGACGTCCGGGTCCACGAAGTTCAGGCCCACGAAGCAGAAGCTCCGGCGGAGAAGCGCACCTCCGAAGAGCGGACGCACTCTGCCGTGGCCACGGCCGAGCGTCGGTACCGGCCGGGCCGCGGTGGCTTCGACCCCGAGGCAGACCGGATCGCGCGCGAAGCGAAGTTCGCCTTCCGCCAGCGGATGATTCTCGCGCTGCTCGTCGCGATGGTCGGTCTGATCGGCGTCTCGATCTTCGTCACGGATCAGGCCTGGTGG
>JAJFUQ010000098.1 GCA_021372355.1 Nocardiaceae bacterium
GTCGCGGGGTCGCAGCCTGCAGCTGCCCAGCCGACGAGGTAGCCGAGCGGTTCAAGATCCAGCTCCGCGAGCTTGTCCTCGGCAACGACGAGGCACGCGGCGGCCGCGTCGTTCTGCTGGCTCGCGTTGCCCGCCGTCACGGTTCCGCCGGGAACGATGGCCCGGAGTTTGCCGAGCCGCTCCATCGTCGAGTCCGGTCGAATGCCTTCGTCACGGTCGAAAACGAGCGGATCGCCCGTACGCTGCGGAACCGTCACCGGCACGATCTCGTCCGTGAACCTTCCCGCCGCCCACGCCGCAGTCGCGCGCGCGTGGCTGCGTGCGGCGAACTCGTCGGCAGCGTCGCGGGTGATGTTGTAGTCGCGGGCCAGGTTCTCCGCCGTTTCGATCATTCCGCTGATGCGCCCGAACCGGGCTTCCGGCTGCGACCGCTCGCGACCGCGGTCCAGTCGGTCGTAGAAAACCGTGTTCCCAGCTCGGGAACCCCAGCGCATGTCTTGCGTGTAGTACTCGATGTTGCTCATCGACTCGACACCGCCAGCCAACACGACATCAGCCGCTCCGGTCTGCACCATCATCGCCGCCGTGGCGACCGCCTGCAGACCACCTCCACAGCGGCGGTCGACCTGAAAGCCTGGGACCTCGACGGGCAGGCCCGCGTTGAGCGCAGCCCACCGTCCAATGCACGGCGCTTCCGAATTCGCGTAGGACTGGGCGAACGAGACGTCGTCGATGTGTGCAGGGTCGATGCCGGACCGTTCGACGACGGCCTTGATCGCCACCGTAGCGAGGTCTTCCGCACGAACCGATCGCAGCGATCCGCCGAACGCACCGACCGGGGTGCGCAGCGGGCTGACGATTGCCGCTCTTCTCATGGGTTCTCCCGCAAAGCGTCTCGATGATCTGGGTGCGCGATCGCGAGCATCCGTTCGCGGCGCTGGTGGAGGGTCAGACCACGGAGGTCGGCGACGCCGAACTCGGTGACGAACACCCCGGCGTCTGATCGAGTCGTCGTGACCGGGCCGGACAGGTGGCTGACGATCCGGCTGTGCTTGCCCGACGTCGACGGCAGGGCAACGATCGGCACACCGCCAGCCGACCGATGTGCGGCGCGCAGGAATTCACTGCCGCCACCCACGGCTCCGACATAACGGCCACCGGCGGTCTCTGCATTGATCTGACCGGTCAGATCGACCTCGACAGCGGAGTTGATCGCCACGAATCGGTGCTGACTGGCGAGCCGCGCCGGGTCGTGCGTGTAGCTGATCGGGGCAACCAGCACATGCGGGTTCCGGTCGACGTGTTGGAACAGTCGCTCACCACCCATCAGCAACGCGGCTACCGACACTCCCCGATCGACGGTCTTGCGAGCGTTCGTGACAACGCCCCGATCGATGAGATCGACCGCCGCGTCCGTGAGAATCCCGGAATGAATGCCCAGGTCGTTGCAATCGGTGAGCGAAGCGAGAACTGCTTCCGGAACCGCCCCGATGCCGAACTGCAGCGTCGAGCCGTCGGGGACGAGGTCGGCGACGAACTGCCCGATCGTGACCAGCTCAGGCGCGGGTGCGGCCACAGCGTTCGCGGCGACCGGACGCGAGGTACGCACCACGACGTCGATATCTGCGTCGGAGAGATACCGCTGGCAGTGTGTGCGCGGAAGCCGGTCGTTGATCTCGACGACCACAGTCCGAGCCGCATCGATTGCGGCAGTGAGGTAGTCGTCGGCGAGGCCGAGGCTGTACCGGCCGGCTTCATCGGCAGGCGGGCACTGAACCAAGACGACATCGGCTTGCCTGACGAACTGTGGCAGCGTCGAGTACGCGCCCGGATATATGTCGAGCAATCCCTCGGCGGCAAGGTGGCTGTTCGTGCCGCTGCCGCAGTAGCTGACGAACCGGATGTGGTCGGCGTGCTCGGGGCGAACCGTCTCGGCGACCGGAATCCCGATGAAGCACGTTATTCCGCCGAGTTCCGCCCGCTGGCGGAGTAACTGTTCGACAAGTGTCACCGGCTCGGCACAAGCCTGCCCCCAGACGAGGAAGTCGCCCGGGCGGATCAGTTCTCGGAAGTCGATCATCTGTTCTCACGCCACCTGTCGGCCGACGGGTCGAGCAACTGCTCGAGTCGCCCTTCCGGCAACCAGACGAGTGTTTCGAGTTCGAGCGCATCGAGGTACCGGACGCGGCCGGTCTTGAGGTCCTCGAGACGCAACCGTGGGCCATTCCCCGCGGCGTCCACCCCGACGCGGACACTCGCGAATTCGCTGCCGACGATCTCGGACATCAGATGAGGAACCCCATGGTGGGAACCGACTCGGCGTTGTTCACGAGCAGGACGGTCTTTGCGACCAGTCGCATTCCGTCGTGGGTGTTACGCAGGCGGTAGATGTAACGGCCACCCCAGGTCACGAGGCCGCGCGGCTTCGATTCGAGCAGCATGAAGTTGGCTCCCACGAGCACGTCGCCAGACTCGCTTCCCAGGATCTCGACGTTGGAGATACTTCGGCGCAGGTTTGACGGCGGCGACTGCGCATAGCGCTTTCCCGTGCGAAGTTGGGCCAGTCGCGTACTGATCCGGCGGCGGTTGTCGTAGATGATCGACACCTTGCGCTCCGGGTCGGTCAGCGAATCGCTGGAGGGAACCCAGTACACGGCGTCGTCGGTCCACAGCGCTTCCCACTCGTCGTAGTCGTGTTCATCCGCGAACCGAGCTTCGCGGTAGAGGAACTGCTCGATCACGTGCATATCGACGCTGCTGTCCACGGAGGTCATGACTTCTCCATCAGGGTTTTGTAGTGCTGCCAGAACGCCCGCATCGCCGTCTCGTCGGTTGCGCCGCCGATCCGGAAGCCGTGTGGATCAGTGCTTTCGCGACCGACTCCGCGGCGGATGTCGAGCCATTCGGGAAGGCGCTGCTCGACGCCGCGCTGATTGCGCTCGTACATCTCGGTGTCGTCGGCGAGCAGCATTCCCGCTGGTCCGACCGAACCGATCGACTGCGACAACATCCGCTTGTTGAGCTCTGGCGCGCCGTCGAGTTGTACGGCCGTCGAGAACTGGACGCATTCGTTGTGAGAGATCGGCTGGATGTTGAACACCTGGATCTCGGCGATGAAAAGGTTCGGGAAGACCATCACGTGTGGCGCACCCTCGATGAGGATCTCTTCCGCTGCGTCACCGTGCTTGGCCCGCATCGCCGCCACGTATTCGGGAACCCGGTCAGGGGTCGTGCCGAACCAGCGCATCGGCTCAGCGAACTTCCGGAACTCAGGCCGCAGGTCATTCTCGCTATGGCCGTTGCCGAGCGCACGGGTCACCGCAGTCGAGTTGTCGCTGTACAGCGGACCGATCGTCGAACCCGTGACCGAGAAGATCGACCCGTGCACGAACTGGGGGTGGTATCCGTCAGTTTCGTTCTCCGCAAGCAGCTTCCAGTTCGCGTGTGTCTGGTGACGCAGCCATCCCGCGTCGAGCGACACCGCGCCTTCCGGCGACAAACGGGCCAGTCGGTCGAGTTCACCAGCAGCGGCGCCCAGGTGTTCCTTCAGCGGCACAACATCGGGATTGAAGCTGCCGAACACAAAGCCGTGGTAGGTCTCCACACGAGGCACGACCCCGAGTTTGAGGTCGAGATTTCCCTTCCCGCCGTACCCCTTGTTGTACGGATAACCGAGCAGTTCACCGGTATTGCGGTACGTCCACCCGTGATAGGCGCAGCGGAATGAACTCGAGTTGCCGCTGGGCGCATCGCACACGAGATTGCCGCGATGCGCGCAACGGTTGACGAGCAGGTGCACCGCGCCCGCCCGGTCTCGCGTCATGATGATGTCTTGCGGCCCGATGTTCTTGCGCACGTAATCGTTCGGCTCGCGGACCTCGCTGGCGTGGCCGACGAAAACCCAACCGCCGTACCAGATCCGCTCGAGTTCCTCGGCGAAGATCGCGGGGTCTGTGTAAAGCGAGCCGTGAATCCGTTCGGGCTGGATGAGGGCCGAATAGTCGATTCGAGTTGTCGTTGTCATGTCACTCCTAGTGCCCGGTGAAAACGGGCGTGCGGCGGGAATGGAATGCTGCGACTCCCTCGGCGAAGTCGTGGGTATCGAAGAGCCGAACCTGCGCGTCGACCTCGTCGTCCAGGAGTTGATTCGGGTCGCTCGGCCATCGGGACAGGAGCGACTTCATGGCTGCGACGGCGAGAGGCGGCATTGCTGCGATGCGCTCGGCATCGGCGATTGCGACCTCGAGAGTCCGCCCGGGTGGGGCAACCGCATCGGCGATGCCTGACTTCACGGCTTCGGCACCCGATAAGCGTGCTGGCGAGAGCATCAACTGACGCGCCTTCGCCAGTCCGACCCGCGCCGGCAATGACGCGAAGATGCCCATGTCACCCGCGAGGCCAACGCCGGTGAACGCGGTACTGAAAACGGCGTCTTCGGCCGCTATCACCCGGTCGCACGCGAGCGCGAGTGAGACACCAGCGCCAAAAGCGGAACCCTCTACCGCTGCGATGACGGGCTTGGCGCCGCCCCAGATCGCTCGGATCACGCGCTGCGCTGCCTCCGCGCGCGGCCGTGCCTGATCCTCCGGCATGCGCTCCATGGTCGAGATGTCTCCACCGGCGCAGAAACTCGTCCCGGCGCCAGTGAGAACGACGGCCCGGACCACGGGGTCGGCCATCGCGGACTCGATTGTCTGGGCGAGCATCAAGCGCAGCGCCATATCGATCGCGTTGCGGCGTTCAGGCCGGTTGAGGGTGATGATTCGGACCGGTCCACGATCCTCGGTGAGCACGATCATCGCGAACCGAACCTCGGTTCGCGGCGTTCGATGACGGCGGCCAGTCCTTCCCGAGAGTCAGCAGTTCCGGACAGCGCCGACACGGTCCGCGCTTCCTCCGGAAGGCGGTCGGCCAGCGTCGCACCGACTCCACCCCACAGCAGACGCTTGGTCGCGCCGATCGCTTCGGGCGCGGCGTTCACGAACTGGCGGGCGTAATCGAGCGCTGCTGTTTCCAGCTTTTCGTCCGGAACGACGCTGGTCAGTAGCCCGATTTTCAGTGCTTCAGCGGCATCGAGCACCGGATTCGTCAGCAGTATCTCCATCGCCTTACGGAATCCGACGAGCTGTGTGAGCGTGACGGAAACTCCGGCGTCCGGGGCCATTCCCACGCGGACCGCGCCCGACATGAACTTCGCCGATTCGGCCGCGATGACGCAGTCCGACGCACACACCAGGCCGAAACCCCCGCCGCCGGCGGCGAAGCCGTGAACGGCCGCGATCACCGGTACGTTCAGCGCGGTCAGTGCCGCGATCGAAATCTGCAACCACGCCGTCGCCTCACGCAGGTAGTCCGGCAGGTGTTGACCTTTCGAGGCGAAGACCTTGACGTTGCCCCCGGCGCAGAAGTTCTTGCCCTCGCCCGACAGAACGACCGCCCGAATCCGCGGGTCACCGTGGATGGCAAGAATCGCGGTGTGCAGAGCCTGCAGAAAGGGCACATCCATTCCGTTGGAGGTGTCCGGGCTGTTCAGGATGAGGCGGGCGATCCCGTCGTCATCGACGGCGAGTCGAACGACGTCTGTCATGACCGTGCTCCCACGCCAGATTCGACGACATGGGTCAACACAGTCTCGATCTCGAGGTCGAGGCCATCGGCAAGCGTCATGGCCTGGCTTGCGTTGACGAGTTGCTTGACTCGGGCCAGCGCAACGGCGTCTTTCGCCGCCAGCCGATCCGCGAACTTCTGCACGGCCGAATCGAATTCAGACGTCTCGTAGACCCGGTACGCCAAACCCCACTCGAGAGCCTCAAGAGCGGTCAGACGATCTCCGGTGAGAATGTGCGCCAGTGCGCGCTGCCGTCCGACCAGCCGCGGAAGCCGCTGCGTGCTCCCGCCACCCGGGATCTGGCCGAAGCGCGTGTGGGTGTCCGAGAGCACGGCGTTCTCGTGCAGAAGCACGATGTCGGCGGCTTGAATGAGCTCGAATCCACCCGCCATCGCGTAGCCCTCGACCGCGCAGATGACCGGCACGGGCAACGTGGCGATCACGTCACACGCGGCGCGGAAGTTCGCGAACAATGGCGCCATCGCTTCGCGACCTTGCATGCGCAATTGTTCGAGCTCCCGGAAGTCGCCCCCGACGCAGAAGTTGCCGGCACTGCCCCGGACGATGATCACTTTGACGTCTGCGGCGAGCGACACGAGCGCATCGCGGAGTTCGCGGCCGAGCTCGACCGTGATGGCATTCATCTGTTCGGGACGATGCAGGACGATGGTCCCGACGTGACCGTCGACGGTCGTCAGCACCGGGCTCACATCAATCGCCCCCCACCGACTTCGAGAACTGCTCCAGTCATGTAGCTCGACAGGTCGGAGGCGAGAAACAGGGCGGCACCTGCCACCTCATGCGGCTCCCCGGCCCGCTTCATCGGGATCGCAGCTTCACGCTCGGCGAAGACCTCGGGCGGCATCGCGGCGGTCATCGCAGTGCGGATCAGACCGGGCTGAATTGCGTTGACCCGAACATTCTTGTGAGCGAGTTCTTTGGCGGCTGCCTTCGTCAGACCGACGATGCCCGCCTTCGCTGCGCTGTAATTCGTCTGCCCCGGATTGCCGGACTTCCCCGACAGCGACGACATGTTGATGATCGAACCGCTGCCCGCATCGCGCATCGCCGCCGACGCGGCGCGCACCCCCAGCCACGTGCCGCGGAGGTGTACGGCGATCACTGCGTCGAAGTCGGCCGTTGTCATCTTGCGCAGCGACGCGTCGCGCGTGATCCCGGCGTTGTTGACGTAGATGTCCAACTTTCCGAATCGGCGGACAGTTTCGTCGACGAGGCGCTGAACCGAGTCCTCGTCCGCGACGTCGCATCCGAATCCGTACGCGCGCTCGCTCATCGACGACGCAGCATCGACGGACTTCGAGCCATCGAGGTCGGCGAGAACCACGGTGGCACCGTGCGCGTGGAACTGCCCTGCAATCGACAGCCCGATTCCGGTGGCGGCGCCAGTGATGATGGCGGTCTTGCCGCCCAGCAATCCGGTCATGCGATGAACCTCGCAATCG
>JAJFUQ010000136.1 GCA_021372355.1 Nocardiaceae bacterium
CGGAAGCCCGTTTGGCGGCATCCAGCATGATCAGCGTCTCCATGAGCCACTCGTTGACCGGCGGTCCGAAACTCTGAATGAGGAAGAAGTCGCAGCCACGGATCGACACCTCGAACCGGGTGAGGATCTCGCCGGACGCGAACGTACGATACTCGGTCGGCACGAGTTCGGTGCCGATCGCCTCGGCGACGTCGGCGGACAGCGCGGGGTGGGAGCGACCGCCTGCGACGACGAGCCGCTTCTTGGTCTTGGCTACCAGGCCGGGGGCGATGTCGTTATCGCGGTCGAGATCAACCGTCTTCCTCTTGCGCGCCATCGTCCGCTTTCTGTGCGGACCGGACCCTCGCCGCCGCGTCAGCCGCAGCAGTGCCCGGTCGGTTCGTCTCGACCCACCCCTCGACGTTGCGCTGAGGGGCCACGCTGAGCGCCAGAGCTCCGGCGGGCACATCCTTGCGGATCACCGCTCCGGCCCCGGTCTTCGCGCCTTCACCGATCCTAACGGGCGCCACGAAGACGTTGTGCGACCCGGTGTGGACCTCGTCGCCGATCTCGGTGCGGTGCTTGGCGATGTCGTCGTAGTTCGCCGTGATGGCGCCTGCGCCCAGGTTCACACCCGTGCCGATCGTGGTGTCGCCGATGTACGACAAGTGGGGCACCTTGCTGCGCTCGCCGATCGTGGAGTTCTTCGTCTCGACGAACGTGCCGATCTTGCCCTTGACGCCGAGCTTCGTTCCGGGACGGAGGTAGGCGAACGGGCCGATCGTGGAACCAGCGCCGAGTTCGGCGTCCGTGCCGTGCGTACGAATGACGACGGCAGCGGTGCCGACGGTGACGTTCGTGAGCGTCGTGTCCGGGCCGATCTCGCACGCTTCGCCGATCGCGGTCGTGCCGCGCAGTTGGACGTTCGGGTAGATGAGGGTGTCCGGGCCGATCGTGACGCCCGCTTCGATCCAGGTCGTGGCGGGGTCTTCGATCGTCACCCCCGCACGCATGTGGCTCGCGACGATCGCGTCGTTGTAGGCGCGTGAGACAGCCGAGAGCTGGGCGCGGTCGTTGACGCCGGCGACGCACATATCGCCCGTGACGTTGGCGTCGGCCCAGGCGCCCGCCGTCTTCGCTGCGGCGATAAGGGTGTTGATCTCGACCGCGTGCACGTGACGTGCCTCCGAGCGCGCGATCGCCACGACGTCGGTGAGGTAGAGCTCGCCCTGTGCGTTGTCGGTGTTGAGGTTCGCGGTGGCCGAACGCAGGTGGGCCGCATCGAACGCGTAGACGCCGGAGTTGACCTCGTTGATCTCGTGCTGGCCGGTCTGCAGATCCTTCTGCTCGACGATCGCGTCGACATCGCCGGACGCGTCCCGGGTGATGCGTCCGTAGCCGAAGGGATTCTCGGGGCGGAACGTCAGGATCGTGACGGCCGTACCGCTCGTCGCCAGGTGCGCGTTGTGGAGTTCACGGAGGACGTCGCTGTTGAGGAGCGGGACGTCCGCGGCAGTGAGGAGCACGTCGCCGTCGAATCCGTCGGGGAGTCCGGACAGTCCGCATGCGGCGGCGTGACCGGTGCCGAGCTGCTCGTCCTGCACTGCGATGACGAGGTTCTGTCCCAGCTGCTCGCCGATCTGCTCGACCACCGGGATGACTTCTTCGCGCTGGTGTCCGACGACGACCACGACATGACCCGGCGCGAGGTCGCACGCAGCGCGGATGGTGTGCTCGAGCATCGTGCGGCCGCCCACGCGGTGCAGGACCTTTGCCTTCTTGGACCGCATCCGGGTTCCCGCTCCGGCGGCGAGAATGACTACTGCGGTCTCAGACATAAACGGGTCCTCTCGGCCGGGACTGACTCCGCTGACGAACTTACAAGCAGCTCCGCCGCCAGGACTCGAACCTGAACTATCTGAACCAAAATCAGAGGTGCTGCCAATTACACCACGGCGGATTAAGCGTGTAGATCCTCGCATGCACAGGGTAGGGGCACGCAAGCGCCTTCCGGTCAGTGGTGCGTGATTGTCCGGATACCCTGATCGACAGGCGACCCAGTCGTGACGAAGGGGTGACAAGTGGCGTCCAGCGAAGAGGTCCCGGCACCGCGCGGTCCGCGGACGCGCATGACCGGCACCCAGCGCCGGAAGCAGCTCATCGACGTTGGTCGGTCGCTGTTCGCCGAACGCGGCTACGACGGAACCTCGATCGAGGAGATCGCGCAGCGCGCGCAGGTGTCGAAACCAGTCGTCTACGAGCATTTCGGCGGCAAAGAGGGCATCTACGCCGTCATCGTCGACCGCGAGATGAGCCGACTGCTCGGCATGATCACCGCGTCGCTGACCGAGAACAAGTCGCGTGTGCGGATCGAGAGCGTCACGCTCGCCCTGCTGACCTACATCGAGGAACACACCGACGGCTTCCGGATTCTCGTTCGCGACCAGCGCATCGCCGCTGACGAGGGGACCTACTCGAGTTTGCTGAACGACGCGATCGGTCAAGTGTCGAACCTCCTGGCCGGCGACTTCGAGCGCCGCCATCTCAATGCCGAACTCGCACCGCTGTATTCGCAGGCGCTCGTGGGCATGGTGTCGACGACCGCGACGTGGTGGCTCGACGATCGATCTGTGCCGAAAGAGGTTCTCGCCGCGCATCTGGTGAACCTGTGCTGGAACGGTCTCATGCACTTGGAAGAGAATCCGACGCTCGGAGCAGAGTAGCGGTCGGTTTTCGGGGAACGATCAGTGGCATCGTTCGGAAAAATTGGTTCCTGACAGGGTTTCTACCCCAATAAGTGGTGCTAACGTGTCCTCCGTAAACGTACCGTTCAGTTTCCAATGATCTTGCCCGGATTCGAACAAATCGGAGTGTGCAGTGGCTCGTCAAGCTCGCGCGGAACTGACTCGCGACGCAGTTCTCCTCGGTGCCGCTGAGGTGTTCCTTCGTCTCGGTTACGCGAACGCCAGCCTCAACGAGATCATCAACCAGTCCCACGTGACCAAGGGTGCGCTGTACTTTCACTTCGGTTCGAAGGAGGAGTTGGCGCGCGCGGTCATCGACCAGGGCGCGCAGCGCCTTGCGGATGCCGTCCTCCCCGTGGTCAACAGCCGGGTGCCGGCGCTCGAGGCCGTCATCTCGATCTCGTACGACATCGCGGAATTGACGCTCAGTGAGCCGATCGTCGGCGCGATGACGAAGCTGACCTACCAGATCGGCGACTGGCGCGGTGCCGCCGACCGCTCGCCGGGCCAACTCGCCGGAGACCTCTATCGCGATCTCGCGGCTCGAGCCGTCGCCGAGGGTGACCTGCGCGCGGACGCGAATCCGAACGACGTCGGGATGGTGTGGCAACAGGCGGTCACCGGCGCGTATGTCGTCGCGGCGAGTTCCGATGATCTTCCGAGCATGGCGAGCCGGCTCGAGCGCACCTGGTACTACCACCTGCCGGCGGTCGTCGCGGAGGACAAGCTGCCGTACTTCCGGGAGTTCGCTGCCCGGCGTTTGCGCCGCTACGTGCCTTAGGTAAATCTGGTAGTGCCGCTGCCATCAGTCCACCGGGCGCCGCGGCTTACGACCTTTGGAGCTCCCGCTTTGTTGCCTCTTGCAGGACTAGCTGAATTTGCCTGTGCTGACCCGGCATTCGATGCGATCAATGATCTCGTGGCGCAGCGGTCGGCGACGCTCGTCGCGCCGGCGAGCGCGCGGCCGTTCGTCGCTGCAGCGCTGAGTGCGCGTGCTCCGTTGCTCGTCGTCACGGCGACCGGCCGCGAAGCCGAGGATCTCACCGACGAGTTGACGCAGATGCTCGGTGATCAGGTCGCGCTTTTTCCGTCGTGGGAGACGCTGCCGCACGAGCGGCTGTCGCCGAGCGCGGATACCGTCGGCAAGCGCATTTCCGTGCTGCATCGGCTGGCGAAGGCTGACGACATCCGCCTCGTGGTCGCGACGGTGCGGTCCCTCATGCAGCCCATGAACGCCGGTCTCGGGGAGATCGAACCGATCACGCTGACCGTTGGCAGCGAGCACGACTTCACCGACTTGATCAGCAAGCTCGTCGAGTTCGCCTACAGCCGAGTCGATCTCGTCGGAAAACGCGGCGAGTTCGCGGTGCGCGGAGGAATTCTCGACATCTTCCCGCCAACGGCCGAGCATCCCGTTCGTGTCGAGTTCTGGGGCGACGAAGTCACCGAACTACGCGCGTTCGCGGTGACCGATCAGCGGTCGGTATCGGACCTCGAGGTCGACACCGTGGTCGCTTACCCCTGCCGCGAAGTGCTGCTGACCGAGGCGGTCCGCGAGCGCGCCGCTGACTTGGCCCAGACGCCCGCGGTGCAGCGGTCAGGACTCGTCGAGATGTTCACCAAGCTCGGCGCCGGTGTGCCGGTCGAAGGCATGGAATCGCTTCTGCCGGTGTTGGTTCCGGACAAGCTCCAGCTCCTGACCGAGCTCGTGCCGCACGGAACGCGCGTGTTGCTCACGGACCCGGAACGAATCCGGACCCGGGCGACCGACCTCGTCCGCACCGGCCAGGAGTTCCTCGAGGCGTCGTGGACCGCGGCCTCGATCGGAGCCGATGCGCCTATCGACGCTGCTGCGCTTGACTTGGCGAGCTCGTCTTACCGCACGCTCGACGAGATCGAAGACAGTGCGTCGGACAACAACCTCGCGTGGTGGGTGTTGACTCCGCTCGCCTCCGGTGACTCCACCGAAACCGTTCTGGACCTGAGATCAGCACCCTCGCCGCGGGGATCGGACGAGCAGCTTGTCGCGATGTACGCGATGCTGC
This sequence comes from Nocardiaceae bacterium, assembly GCA_021372355.1. Taxonomy (GTDB): domain Bacteria; phylum Actinomycetota; class Actinomycetes; order Mycobacteriales; family Mycobacteriaceae; genus Smaragdicoccus. The sequence continues at coordinate 4,769 of JAJFUQ010000136.1, forward strand.
GCGCGCACCTGAGTTCGGGCGGTCGCGCCGTCGTGGTCGTCGCTGGTCATGGAACGGCTCAACGTGTCGTGGAGCGGCTTTCCGAGGCCGATGTCCCGGCTGCCCTTCTCGAGTCGGGCGCAGCGCCCGGCACCAACTCCGTCGGTGTCCTGTGCGCGACCCTGCGCGACGGCATCGTTCTCGATCGTTCGCAGCTCGTCGTCATCACGGAATCGGACCTGACCGGATCGCGAACCAACACGCCGTCCGGTGGCCGCCGGCTGGCCGCTCGCCGGCGCAATCAGGTCGACCCGCTCGCGCTCGTCGCGGGAGACATGGTCGTCCACGATCAGCACGGCATCGGAAAGTTCGTCGAGATGGTCGAGCGCACCATCGGCGGCGCGCGACGCGAGTACCTCGTCATCGAGTACGCGTCGAGCAAGCGCGGGCAGCCCGGCGACCGACTGTTCGTGCCGATGGAGTCGCTGGACCAACTGTCGCGGTACGTCGGTGGTGAGATGCCGTCGCTGTCCAAGCTCGGCGGATCGGACTGGGCGAACACCAAGCGGCAGGCGCGCAAGGCGGTGCGCGAGATCGCCGGAAAGCTCGTGCAGTTGTATGCCGCGCGGCAGGCTTCGCCCGGTTTCGCGTACCCGCCGGACACGCCCTGGCAGCGCGAGATGGAGGACGCGTTCGCGTTCACCGAGACGCATGACCAGCTGACCGCGATCGACGAGGTCAAGGCGGACATGGAGAAGCCGGTCCCGATGGACCGTGTGGTCGTCGGCGACGTGGGCTACGGCAAGACCGAGATCGCGGTTCGCGCTGCGTTCAAGGCGGTCCAGAGCGGTAAGCAGGTCGCGGTTCTCGTGCCGACCACGCTGCTCGCCGGGCAACACCAGCAGACGTTCGCCGACCGCATGGCGGGCTTCCCCGTCAAGATCAAGGGCTTGTCCCGGTTCACGGACGCCGCAGAATCGCGGGAGACCCTCGCCGGGCTCGCGGACGGGTCCGTCGACATCGTGGTCGGCACCCACCGACTGCTGCAGAGCGGCGTCCGTTGGAAAGACCTCGGTCTGGTGATCGTCGACGAAGAGCAGCGCTTCGGTGTCGAGCACAAGGAACACATCAAGGCGCTGCGCACGCACGTCGACGTGCTGACGATGTCGGCGACACCGATCCCGCGAACCCTGGAAATGTCGCTCGCCGGCATCCGCGAGATGTCGACGATCCTCACTCCGCCGGAGGAACGTCACCCGATCCTCACGTATGTCGGCAAGTACAACGACAAACAGGTCGCGGCCGCGATCCGACGCGAACTGCTGCGCGACGGCCAGATCTTCTACGTGCACAACCGCGTGCAGTCGATCGACAAGGCGGCCAAGCGGATTCGGGATCTCGTGCCGGAAGCCCGAGTCGTGGTCGCGCATGGCCAGTTGAACGAAGAACTGCTCGAGCAGACGGTCGAGGGCTTCTGGCACCGCGAGTACGACGTGCTGGTCTGCACGACGATCATCGAGACGGGCCTCGACATCTCGAACGCGAACACGTTGATCGTCGAGCGCGCGGACATGCTGGGTCTGTCCCAACTGCATCAGCTTCGTGGTCGAGTCGGTCGTTCGCGCGAACGCGGTTACGCGTACTTCCTGTACCCGGACGAGAAGCCGCTCACCGAGACGGCATACGACCGGCTGGCGACGATCTCGCAGAACTCCGACCTCGGCGCCGGCATGGCCGTTGCGATGAAGGACCTCGAAATCCGTGGTGCCGGAAACGTTCTCGGCGCCGAGCAGTCGGGTCACGTGGCGGGTGTCGGGTTCGACCTGTACGTGCGTCTGGTTGGGGAAGCGGTCGAGGCGTACCGAGCGGTTGCCGACGGCCGTCCGATCGACACGTCCGAGCCGCCGAAGGATGTCCGGATCGATCTGCCGGTCGACGCGCACATTCCGCCGGGATACGTGACGAGCGACCGTCTCCGCCTCGAGGCGTATCGCAAGCTTGCCGCGGCCTCGAACGATGCGGAGATCGGTGCCGTCATCGACGAACTTCGCGACCGCTACGGTGAACCCCCGGTCGAGGTCGGCCGGCTGGTCTCGGTCGCTCGGTTGCGCCTGCTATGCCGGGAGTATGGCGTGACCGAGGTACTTCTCGCCGGTACGCAGGTCAAGATCTCACCCATGGATCTCCCGGACTCGAAGCAGGTGCGGCTCAAGCGGCTCTACCCCTCGGCCACGTATCGGCCGACGCAGGAGACCGTGCAGCTCCCACTGCCCCGGGCCGGTTCGGGCGGTATCGGGGCGGACCGCGTTCGCGATGTCGAACTCCTGCAGTTCGTCGCCGACTTCCTGCTCAGCCTCGACTCGAAGCCATCCATTCCGATCGCCTGGGACGGGTCGGCGGTCTACAGCACGTCGTCGACATGACCGTCGTTCTGCTCGACGCGCTGCGACCCGGCGTTGTGCCGATCGCGGCTCTCGCCGAGTTGAACGGACCCGTGCGATGCACCGCCGACGTCCCGGCGGAAACTCGCTCGCAGCTGCGAGAGGATGCCGCGGCCGAGGTTCTGGTGAGCACGAATGCCGGTGACCCGGAGGTAGTCCAGCGAGTCGCGGCTGGGGAGAAGGTCATCTCTGCCGAGCCGATCCTCGGTGACGCGCTCGTCTCGGTCGCCGACGTGATGAACCGGCTGTGGGGCTTCGGCGCGTGGGAGACGCGGCAGACGCACGAGTCGCTCACCGGTTACCTCCTCGAGGAGGCGTACGAGCTTCTCGATGCGATCGAGCACTCCGATTCCGAGCACATCCGCGAAGAACTCGGAGACCTGTTGCTTCAGGTCTTGTTCCACTCGCGGATCGCCGAGGCGCAGGGCCGATTCGCGATCGACGACGTGGCAAATGCTCTCGAGACCAAACTGCGGCACCGCAGTCCGCACCTCGACCGCGGCGCGCTCGACAGCATCGCCGAACAAGAGGACGCGTGGAACCGGCGCAAGGCATCGGAGAAGGCTCGGGAATCGTGCCTCGACGGAATCGCCCTACAGCTTCCGTCGCTCGCGCTGGCGCAGAAAGTCGTGGCGCGCTGCGTCGAGGCCGGCGTCCCGGCGGACTGCATTCCGACGGCACTCCAGATGGATATTTCGGAACTGGAGCTTCGCGCGAAGGTCGTTCGGTTCATGGCGGCGGTCCGAGAGGTCGAGGCGAAGAGCGCAAACATACCGACCGCTGAAGCGTGGCGAAGCGCGCTGGGGAAACTGGCGCTCTAGCAGCTGAAACGCCGGAGTTTCTGAGGCGTCGCTGAATCCTTTATGTCGGGTATTGAAGTTGCAGCTTCAACAGGGCTAGGCTCAGTTCAACCAGAAGCAGACCGACTGGTATGTATTTGATCAACGGCGATCCTCGCACGTTTCGTTTGAGTGGGGGCTGACGAAATGGTGGCCACCTTTTGGCGCGCACATTGCGTCGAGCGGCCAGCAGCGCTGTCGCGTTGTTTCGCTCGGATCGGCGCCACTTCGGTGTCAGTCATCGTTTTCCTTGGGTTCCTCGGTCTCACCAATTCCAGCGCCGACATTGTCGTGCCCACCGCACCGCCCGTGGTCGCCGACGAGCCTGCGGATCCATCCCAGGTTCAGTTCCCCCCACCCAAGGTTCAGTTCGCGCCGCCCAAGGTCGTGTTTCCAGATCCGCCCGCGGCGGTGATTCCGGCGCCGCCAGTGATCGAGCCACCGAAACCGGCGCCAAGCTTCTTCCCGGCGCCGCCCGTTGTTCCACCGCCTGTCGTGGCAGAACCACCGGCGGTGGTCGCGCCGCCCGTTGTCGAGGCGCCCGTTGTCGAGGAGCCACCGGTGGTTGAAGCCCCGCCGGTCGTCGAGGCGCCGCCAGTCGAGCAAGCTGCGCCGCCGTCCGTCGCGCAGCCGCCGGAATCGGAGTCCTCGTCAGCTCCACCACCGACTGCAGGTCAGACCACCACGACGGCCGCACCTCCCGCCGACAACAAAGCCGCAGGTGAAACGCCGGAAACGACGACTGGTGCTGCGGCCATCACAACGGTCGCGGCGGCCCAGCCTACGACCGTCGGAACGGAATCCGGGGCAGACCCGACCACCGGCACGAATGCCGAGCAGGCGAAGGCGGCCGCGTTTGCCGCGCCGACGACGACCGACCCCGCGGGTCCGATGGTCGCGGCTGCGCTGGCAAAGGACTCGGCGACGACGTCGTCCACGAATCCGATCCAACTCGCCGCACCCTTGGCTGCTGCCGCTGTTCCCGCCGGGTTCGCTTCGGCATCGACCGGCGGTGGGGACTATCCGTGGATGCCGGCCCCGAGTGCGTTGACCGCGTGGGCGCCGTGCATCTGGGGAGGCATGCCGCTGGGAGTTGACGGAACGGTCTCGTCGCCATTCGGTGTTCGCGGCCGTGAGTTCCACCGCGGCGTCGACTTCGGGGCACCGCTGGGATCGCCGATCTTCTCCGCGCTCGACGGCACCGTGAGCGACGCCGGCCCGGCGCAAGGCTTCGGGCAGTGGATCGTGATCGATTCGCACACCAGCAGCGGCCTGGTCTCGACCGTCTACGGACACATGTATCCCGCTGGCGTGCTCGTGAAGAAGGGCGACACGATTCGGGCGGGTCAGCGCATCGCCCTGGTGGGCAGCAACGGCGAGTCGACCGGCCCGCACCTGCACTTCGAGGTGTGGCGCGGCGGCCGCACCGAGGGTGGCGCACCGGTGGACCCGATGGCGATCCTGAGCTCGAAGTCGGTTGTCTCGCCGCCGGAGGGCTGCAACGCGAGCGCGCCCATCACCGCCAACACCGTGCCCAAGGACTACCTGCCGTGGCTGCAAAAGGGCGGTACGCAGTGCCCCGGTCTTTCGGCTCCGTTACTGGCCGCGCAGATCATGCAAGAGAGCGGATTCCGCACCGATGCCGTCTCGCCTGCCGGGGCTCGGGGGCCTGCTCAGTTCATGCCGGGGACGTGGCAATCAACGGCGGTCGACGGTGACAACGATGGCCGGCGCGACATCAACAGCGTCCCGGACGCGGTCATGAGTCAGGCGCAGCTGATGTGCGGAAACCTCGCCGTCGCGCGTGAGGGAGTTGAGTCCGGCACGTTGAAGGGAGATCCCGTCGATCTCGCCCTCGCGGGGTATAACGCTGGAATGGGTGCGGTGACCAGCGCGGGCGGCATGCCGTCCGGTGGGCAGTACACGACCGAGACGCAGCCCTACGTTGCGCGAATCCGGTCCATGACCAGTCAGTTCTCGGTCGTCATGCCGGGGACTCGATGAGGGCTGCAGTTGCGGTCGTGGGTCTGTTGCTGGGCTTGTTGGTGGGATGCGGCAGCGAGTCCCCGCATAGTGACGTCACTGATCGCGCAAGGCCTGGTGACGACGTCATCGTCAAGGCTCTCGACACCATCTTCACGTGGCATCCCGGGACAGATGCCTCGACGGTCGACGCCTATCGGCGGGCCGCGCCGTTCCTCACCCAGGCACTGTCGGACCGGGCATCGGCCGGCTCCGAGGTTCGCCCCTCGGCGCAATGGCAGGACTGGGCTCAACGGAAGGTGTCGGTCAACGCGACGACCTTCATTGTGGCGGGGGAGCATCCGGCGGACACCCCGGACCGCATCGAACGCACCGCCGTCGTGACGCAGACGGTCGTTGATCCGGGGGTGAGTAGTCGGACTTTGGCCCCGTTCAACGCGTATGTCGTTTCGATTCGGACGCCTGTCGGATGGCTAGTTTCCGATATTTCCATTCGATAAACAAGGCAACGATACAGTTATCTTCGTGGTCCACGGATGGCGGTAGCTCTGCTGCAGCGCCTGCGTCGGAAGCCCATCGGTGACTGATCTCACAGGTGCAGGGCGCTAATGATTGGCAACCGGCAACCGAAACCCAATTGGGACATGTTGCAGTGATGCAATTCGGGGGGTGTGTTGTGGCGATTCGGGAGATCGGTATCGTCGACGTGAACCGTCGACGTGGCGAAATGCGATCCGGGAAACGGATTACTCGCCGAGTCCGTATTGTCATGGTTCTCGTCACAGCCCTATTCGAGGCCGGCGCAGTTTTTGCCGTCGTCGGCGTGCAGGCGCCACTCCTGCTGGCGAGTTTGCTGTCGGCAAGTTTGCTCGTGATTCTGGTTCTGACCCGTCGTAGCCGCGATCGCCTCAACCTTTACGTCCTAGACGATCTCCCCAACCTCGTCATGAACTCTGCTGCGGCGGTGTTCATCGCGTGGATGTTCGAGGGCGACTTTGGCGGGACGCGCCCAGCGGTGATCCTGGCCAGCGTGGTGGCGACGAGTTTCGTCGTGCGAGCGTTCGGTTACATCATTCGACGTCGTTTGCAGGCGTCGCGGAAGCTGTTTCGGAACACCATTGTTGTCGGTGGCGGTTTGGTCGCCGCCGAACTCGTGGCATCGATGGAGACGAACCCGAGCCTTGGGTTACGCCCAATCGCGATGCTCGACGACTTCCCGACCACAAAGGCGAGCGAGTCCGAAGTTCCGGTTAAGTCCATGGAGAAATTCGAGCCGGCTTACATCGATCGGAAGGGTATTGACGTCGTCATCGTCGCGTTCTCCGGCCTCCGCGAGGCGGAGATGCTCGGCATGCTCCGCCTTTTCGATAAGGCAGAGTGCGAGGTGTACATAGTCCCGCGGCTGTTCGAGTACGCAAGTCTCAGCGGCGATATGGATCACATCCGGGGAATTCCGCTGGCGCGAGTCCGACGGCATGCGCACCGTACGGTCACGTGGCGGCTGAAGCGGGTAACGTCCTTCCTCCTGGCCTTCCTCGCTGTGGCGGTCTTGTCGCCGGTGCTGGCTGCCGTCGCCGTCGCTGTCTGGCTGCAGGATCGGTCTGCGCCGATTCTGTTCCGCCAGACCCGCATCACTGAGAACTCATCTGAATTCACGATCCTGAAATTCCGGTCGATGAAACCGGCGAACGAAAACGAATCGGCGACCAAGTGGAATATCGCCAACGATGACCGACTCGGCAAGCTCGGTCGATTCCTGCGAAAAACGTCTCTGGACGAATTGCCACAACTCTTCAACGTGCTCAAGGGCGACATGGATCTCGTCGGTCCTCGTCCGGAGCGCCCGCACTTCGTGAAGCAGTTCTCGCAGGACATTCCGGGCTACGGCGCTCGTCACCGAATTCCCGCCGGATTGACTGGTTGGGCCGCGATTCACGGCCTCCGCGGCGACACGTCGCTATTCGAACGGGCGGTCTACGACAATTACTACATCGAAAACTGGAGCCTCTGGCTAGACGTCAAGATCCTGATTCGTACTCTTATCGTGGTTTTGCGGCGCACCGGTGGCTGATTTCCCGCGCACACCGCTGAGCACGATAGGCTCTCGGGGTAGGTTTTGCCGTCATCAAGGGAGGACGTCTCGTGGCGATCATCGAGCAGATCACCGCTCGGGAGATCCTCGACTCGCGGGGTAACCCGACTGTCGAGGTCGAAGTGGGTCTGGAGGACGGCACGTGGTCGCGTGCTGCCGTTCCGTCCGGCGCCTCGACTGGTGAGCACGAGGCTGTCGAACTCCGCGATGGCGACAAGCGCTACGGCGGCAAGGGTGTCCAGAAGGCCGTCGACGGCGTCAACAAGGAGATCGCCGCCGAACTCAAGGGTTTCGACGTCATCGAGCAGCGCCGTATCGACCAGGTCCTGCTGGACCTCGACGGCACGCCGGACAAGTCGCGCCTCGGTGCCAACGCGCTTCTGGGTGTCTCGCTCGCGGTGGCGCGTGCCGCCGCCGAGTCGACCGGCCTCGAACTGTTCCGCTACCTCGGTGGCCCGAACGCGCGTGTCCTCCCGGTGCCGATGATGAACATCCTCAACGGTGGCGCGCACGCCGACACGGGCGTCGACGTCCAGGAGTTCATGGTGGCTCCGATCGGAGCGCCGACCTTCAAGGAGTCGCTGCGCTGGGGTGCCGAGGTCTACCACTCGCTCAAGTCCGTGCTCAAGGCGAAAGGCCTGTCCACCGGCCTCGGTGACGAGGGTGGCTTCGCGCCGGATGTCGCCGGCACCAAGGAAGCTCTCGACATCATCAGCCAGGCTATCGACAAGACCGGCCTCAAGCTGGGCTCCGATGTCGTGCTGGCGCTCGACGTCGCCGCCACGGAGTTCTTCACCAAGGGCCAGGGCTACAAGTTCGAGGGCAGCGTTCGCAGCGCCGAGGAGATGTCGGCCTTCTACTCCGAACTGCTCGGTCAGTATCCGCTGGTGTCGATCGAGGACCCGCTGAGCGAAGATGACTGGGACGGTTGGATCTCGCTGACCTCCGACATCGGCGACAGGGTCCAGCTCGTCGGTGACGACCTCTTCGTCACGAACCCGGAGCGACTGCTCGAGGGCATCAACAAGGGTGCGGCGAACGCGCTCCTCGTCAAGGTCAACCAGATCGGCACCCTGACCGAGACCCTCGACGCCGTAGACCTCGCGCACCGCAGCGGCTACATGACGATGATGAGCCACCGATCGGGCGAGACCGAAGACACCACTATCGCGGACCTCGCGGTCGCGGTGGGCAGCGGTCAGATCAAGACGGGCGCGCCGGCTCGAAGCGAGCGCGTCGCGAAATACAACCAGCTGCTTCGCATCGAAGACATGCTCGGTGACGCGGCCCGCTACGCCGGAGACGTGGCCTTCCCGCGCTTCGCCGGAGCCTGACTCCAGTTGCCATGAGCACTCGCGATCGTCGGCGCAGTACGAGCCCGGGCGGTGAGGTCAGGCGGGCTCGGCGAGACGATCGCGGGTCCGCTCGTGAGCGATCTCCCCGGGCGAGCCAGCCTGCCCCCGAGGCCCAGAGCAAGCGCGCCGGAACCATGGCCGGCAAGTCTTCTCGTGGTGGCGCCAAGCGCAGCGAGGAGGGTGCTTTCGCCGCCCTCCGCTGGCGTCGTCCGTCCTCGGGAAGCGCCGATCGTGGTTCCCGCGGGCCGGCGTCACGCGGACTCGCCCTCGTTCAGCAGCGGTTGCCGCGCGTGCTCATCCCCCGTCGCACTGATTCCGGTGGCGAGCGGACCGTCTTCGGTATGGCGGCCAGCCGGGCCGTCGCTTTCGCGGTCGTGCTGTCGTGCCTGGTCCTGACGCTCACTGTGCCGCTGCGGACGTTCTTTACACAGCAGTCGCAGGCGGATCAACTCGCGGAGCAGAAGCAGGACATCCAGAACCAGATCGAAGAACTCAAGGAACGTCAGGCTCAGCAACAGGATCCCGCGTACATCGAGCAGGAAGCCCGCCGTCGGCTCGGCCTCGTGAAGCCAGGGGAGATCGCGTACAAGGTGCAGCTTCCGGGTGCCTACGAGGCGGAGATGGATAAGTTGCGGCGACCGGCGGAGGCAGCCCCGGTGTGGTACTCGGAACTGTGGAAGTCGATTTCGCACCCCACGGGAGTTGGCTGGTGAGCGGAGTTTCCGAAGCTGATCTGGCAGCCGTTGCGGCACAGCTCGGTCGGGAGCCGCGGGGTGTTCTCGAGATCGCCTACCGTGCGCCGGATGGAGTTCCGGGAGTCGTGAAGACCGCACCGCGCCTGCCGGACGGGACCCCGTTCCCGACGCTGTTCTACCTCACCGACCCTCGTCTGACGGCGGAGGCGAGTCGCCTGGAGTCCGCTGGTGTCATGCGTGACATGCAGGAGCGGCTGGCGGCGGACCCGGAGGTTGCCGCCAAGTATCGGCGCGCGCACGAGTCCTACCTCGCCGAGCGAAACGCGATCGACTCGCTCGGGACCGACTTCTCCGGCGGCGGAATGCCGGACCGGGTGAAGTGCCTGCACGTGCTCATCGCGCACTCGCTTGCGAAGGGTCCCGGCGTGAACCCGTTCGGCGACGAGGCGGTGGCTCTGGCCGCGCGCGCGGGCCTGCGCGGATCGGCGATTCCGGCGGATTGGCCCGACACAGAGTACGGAGCACAATGAGCAAGCCGTTCCGGCGGATCGCCGCGGTCGACTGCGGCACGAACTCGATTCGCTTGCTCATCTCGGACGTTCTGGACGGTGAACTGCTGGGCGATGTGCATCGGGAGATGCGCGTCGTACGGCTCGGGCAGGGTGTCGACGCGAATGGTGCGTTCGCGCCGGAGGCGCTCGAGCGCACGCGCAACGCCTTGCACGATTACGTCGGCCTGATGATCGAGGCCGGGGTCGACGCGGTCCGTATGGTCGCCACGTCGGCGGCGCGGGATGCCGCGAACCGGGACGAATTCTTTGAGATGACGCGCCACGAGCTCGGCCGTGTAGTGTCCGGCGCCGAAGCGGAAGTCATCAGCGGCGACGAGGAAGCCAGGTTGTCGTTCGCCGGAGCGGTCGGGCAGCTGGATCCCGCGGAGGGTCCGTTTGTCGTCACCGATCTCGGTGGCGGTTCGACGGAGCTGGTGCTGGGGGACAGCGACGGTGTGAAGGCCGCGTTCTCGGCGGACATCGGTTCGGTGCGCATCACCGAGCGCACCTTGCCCTCCGATCCGCCGACCGTGGACGAGATCGAGTCGGCACGGGCGTTCGCTGCCGAACGACTGGCTGAGGCCTTCGACCGGGTTCCGGTCGAAGGCGCCCGGACGTGGGTCGGTGTCGCCGGCACCATCACGACGCTCGCCGCGTTGGCGCTGGAACTGTCCGCTTATGATCCGGAGCGTGTGCATCTGTCGCGGTTCGACCTGCCGACGATCGGGGCGTTGTGTGCGCGGGTGGTCGGTATGAGCCACGCTGAGAGGGCTGCACATGCCGTCATCCACCCCGGTCGGGTCGATGTCATCGGTGGTGGGGCAGTCATCACGACCGTCTTGGCCGAAGAACTCGCGCGCCGGTCGGCGGTCGACTCCCTGGTGGTCAGCGAGCACGACATTCTTGACGGCATTGCGATGTCAATTCTCGCTTGATAGTGACGTGAGTCACACACCTCGGTAAAATTGATGTGGTCAACGAGGGTGAAGGTAAGGGGTCCCGACCGCCTAGCGCGACGGCCCGACCCGATCTGAAGTAAAGCCCCGGTGATCGTTCCCGCGTCTCAGCCTCGCGGATTCGGTCACCGGGGTTTTCTTCGATAACTTGGGGTTGTCGTCTGCGGAGGCGACTGCGTTTGACGAGAGTCATGAGTATTGGGCCGCAGGAATGGTGTGGGAGTGACCGCGAGTAGATTCGGCGTTGCGATCTCAACGGTTCGTGTGGATGAAACTGTCAGCCTCGTGATGTCGCTGCTCGACGAGGCCGTGGTGCCGGGCTGCATAGCGGTTGTCCATCAGGGTGGTGTCAAAGACTACGAGAAACTCGCTGGGGCGCTGGCCGACATCGCAGCCGTCCGCGGCTACGCGGGACTTGCCACTCTTCACGACTCCCGAACCGGCCTGAGTCGTGGTCGTAACCTGGCGGTCGGTCTGTTGAGCGATGGCGTGGAATGGGTTTGGACCCCGAATGACACTTCGCGTCCATCTCCCGACTTCGTGGCAACCGCTAGCGACTTCCTCGAAGGTGTCGACACGGTCGGCGCCGTCGCCGTGAATTACCGCGTGGCCGGAGAAGTACGACGGGATGTCTCGGGCGAGCCGATATTGGACGGTTGGGCGCTGTGGAAGGCAATCGAGCCGGCGATCGTATGGAACGTTCAGGCGGTCCACGATGCTGGTGGCTTCGACGAGACCATCGGAACCGGCAGTCCCGGTTGGGCGCAATCGGGTGAGGGGACAGACCTTCTCTCCCGGATCCGTACGGCGGGGTATCGCGTCGCGACGTTCGACGCCTATGTCGAAGGCCGCAATCATCACCAGGATCCAAGAAAGTCGTTCCAGTTTCGGAAAGAGTTCTATTACAGCGTCGGATTCGGATGCGTTGCGCGGCGCCATTTTTCGTTGATGCGTACGTTCGTTGCTGTCGCTACTCCGTTGATCCGGTTCATTCTCGGTTCAAGGTACGAGGGTGCTCGTCCGGCCGTGCACATTGTCGCCGCGGCCGTGAGCGGTCGCGCGATCGGATTGGTCCTGGGCGACTTCAGTCCGCGAATCCGCAAACGCGGCCAGCACTGGAGGTAGGCCTCGTAGCCGGCACTTGTGTTCGCGGCTGTGCATCGAGTAGATAGGCTGTGCGTCTAGGTGTTAGAGCGGCCCTCATAGCCCAATTGGCAGAGGCAGCAGACTTAAAATCTGCCAAGTGTCGGTTCGAGTCCGACTGGGGGCACTGAAAAAGAGCAGGTAGACGCCTTGCCGCGTCGAGGCTTGGTCGGCAGGCGTGACCCGGAGTTGGTCGGCGACGTCTTTCGAACGCGTCGCGGTGTGCGCTGTGTTTTGTCTCACGGCGGTCACACGTGAGGTCGCGGCAGGATAGCCTGCCACCAGCAGATCAGTGTTTGTACGTGAGGATCAAGAGGGGTCGCTGAGTGCGGTATATCAATGGAAAGTGGCTCGCCCAGCAGCAGTCCGGAACCCAGAGGTATGCGACTCAAACCGTTCGATCCGCGATCGAGGCGGGGTTTGCCGCCGACGTCACGTTGATCGTTCCTGCCGATGCCGAAGTGCCGTCCTGGGCCGACGGACTGCCGATCGTTCGGTCACGAACTCGCGGGTTCTTGTTTGAGCAGCTTGCCCTCCCGTGGTCAAGTCGCAACGGCCATCTCTATTCCCTCGCCGGGCCTGCTCCCGTCGTCAAACGGAATCAGACCGTCGTCATGCACGATGCGACACCCTTCCGCTTTTCGACGACTTTTCGGCGCGCATTCGTGATCTGGTACCACCTCATGTACTGGGTCCTCGTACGCCGGGCGGTTCGCATTTGCACGGTGTCTCATTTCAGTCAGTGTGAACTCGCTGACGTTCTCAAAGTGTCGGCCGACCGCTTCGAGATCGCGCCCTGTGGGTCCGATCACGTCGACACCGACGCGGTCGCGCGCCCGAGTTCGGTGCCCGTCGATATGGGTTCGTTTGCGTTGATCGTCGGTAACCTGGCGCCGCACAAGAACACGATGCAGGCCGCGAATGCGTTGGCTGAGGCCGGGATTCGAGTCATCGTGGTGGGTGCGCGCGTCGACAACATCTTCCGCAGTGTGCGGACGGCGGCATCCGACGCGATAGCCTTCACGGGGCGTGTGTCAGACTCCGAGCTGAATTACCTCTATACGACGGCGCTTGTTCACGTTGCCCCGTCCGGTTATGAGGGGTTCGGGATTCCGATCGTCGAAGCAGGGCGATTCGGCTGTCCCTCCGTGTGGTCAAGCGGATCAGCGATGGGTGAGGTCGGCGGCCGTGGCGGCATCGAATTCGAGCGGGGCGACTTTGCCGAATGCGCTCTGGCGGTCGAAAAGATCATGAGTGATGGCCAGCTTCGAGCACGGCTATCGTCTGAGGCTCGGGCCAATGCCGCCCGATTCAGCTGGGCGGAGACCGCTTCCGTGGTGTTCGACGGAGCACAGAAGGTCGGTCCTGCACATGCCGCATGAGCGTCCGTTCCGTGTTCTACACATCACCGAGTCGTTCTCGGCAGGCACCGGTGTAGCGGTTGTGGGCTTTGCGCGGGCGACCCGATCGGCAGGCGTGGAGTCTGCGCTGCTCGCCGACGATCGTGGTTCGGGACTGCTCGACGAGGACGGTGTCCGAGAGTCGTTCGTTTACGCCGAGCTGGCATCGAAGGGCCTGTTTGGGCTGTGGCGCGACATCGGGCGCGTGGTGCGTGAATTGAATCCCGACGTCGTTCATCTGCATTCTTCGAAGGCGGGATTCGTCGGTCGGGTCCGTCCGGAGCTCTTCCGGAAGACTCCCGTGATCTACAGCCCGCACTGCTTTGCCTTTGAGCGCCGCGATATTAATCGGACCCAGCAGTTCGCCTACCGATCCATCGAGAAACTGCTGGCGCGCCGGACCACGGCGTTTGTTTGCGTGAGTCCACACGAGGCCACTCTGGCCGAGAAGCTTGCCGATCCCGCCTCGGTTTTCGTCGTCAACAACTTCAAGAAGGTCGATCCCGTGACGGCGGAGGGGGCGGTGTACGAGCGGGCAATCGTGACAGTTGGTCGAATCGCGCCGCAGAAGGACCCGGCCATGTTCCTGCGGGTCGTCAACAAGCTGCGGAGCGACCATGAGTGTCGCGCGACCTGGATCGGCGTTGGCGACGACGTAACGTCAACCGAGGCCGTCGCTTCCGCGGGCGTGACGGTCACCGGATGGGTCCCTGCCGCCGAGGTTCCCGGCCGCCTGCGAGGCAACACGGTGTATCTGCACACGGCCAGCTGGGAAGCGGGACCAATCGCGGTCATCGACGCGATGGCAGCAGGTGTCAGCGTTGTGGTTCGGCGAATCCCGGCATTCGAGGGCATCCTGCCCCTCGAATGGCAGTTCGCCGATGAGGATGAAGCCTATGCCATGATCTCCGCTCTCGATGATCCGGCAGTTCGGGCAGATCGCGTTCGCCAACAATTTGCGTTGCTCGATGAATTGGCGAAACAAGGCGCTGAGGCTCGCCTCGCGGCCGTCTATCGATCAGTTCACACAGACGGAAGGTAGCCGAGCTCGATCGGACACTGCGTCGTGATCAAACTCGGCCTCCATTCCGTCAATTCCATTCCCTGACTGCCAGTTTCGTTTCTCACGACTCTGGTACGACACGATCACAGTTCGGGTATCAAAGTTCCGCGCGCCTCTCATTCCTCAAAACATGCCATCTGGTCGGTATTAGCTTTCGCCTGTCAGTCATGTGAACGATGGGGGCGCAACGATGTCAGGGCTTGTTACCCGACGGTCAGTACTTCGGGCGGCGCTTCTCGGTCCAGCGGTAGGGCTCGGCGGTTTCGTGTTGTCACCCCGGATCGCGGATGCGGCCACGCCGCTGCAAACACAGCTCGACGCTCTCCGGCCGGGGCAGACCTTCACCCTCCAGCGGACGACGTACTCGCACGACGTCCCACTGGTCCTTCGCGTACCGAATGTGCTGATCCGAGGAAATGGCGCGACGATCCTCGCCACGAATGAGGCCAGGTCTGCGATCCAGATCATCGCCGACGGCGTCCAACTCGAGAACGTGAACGTCAACGTGCAAAGCACTACGCGGCGATGGGATGCGCCGGACCAACACAAGATCGTCATCAATGGCGCCGACAATGTGACGTTGAAGCACATCTGGGTCATGGGTTCGGCGGCGGCCGGCGTATTCGTCATGGGACGGTCGAGCAAGTTCTGGCTCGAGCGGGTGACGGTCAGCAATACCCGCGCGGACGGAATTCACCTGACCGACGGCGCGAACAATGGAACGGTCACGCTGTGCACGGCGTCTCGGACGGGCGATGACGGTGTCGCTGTTGTTTCGTATGGCGACGAGCCGTCGATATGTCAGAACATTTCGATCCTCTCTCCGGTCGTCCAGAACCAGACCTGGGGCCGCGGGGTGTCTGTGGTCGGCGGCAGCGGAATCAAGGTTGACAGCCCAACGGTGACCAACTCCGCATGCGCATCGATCTACGTCGCCTGCGAAGGCGATCCATACAACACGATGAACGCTGGCAGCGTCAGTGTCACCAATGCGGTGATCACCGGCGCCAACCAGAACAGTTCAGTCGATCATGGTGCGGTGCTTGTGAATTCAAGCCGTGCGGGCGGTTCTGTCGCGTCGGTGACGATGTCTGGGTTCTCGATCTCGAAGACCCGGTCGACAGTGAGCCGCGAAGTCGGAATCGTCAGCTACAACGGCGGCGCGGTCAGCGGGATTCGAATGACGAATTTCACGCTGGCACAGAAGTTGGCCTATCCGTTCGGCACGAACGTGAACAAGTCGTCGTACACGCTCTCCGGTTGGACGGTCGCGGGGGCCGCCTACTCCGGATGAATGGCCGGTAGCTTAGGGGAATGCGAAGGATCCGTCGGCGCTCGTTCCTGGCGGGTGCCGGAATTCTCGCCGTCGGTTGCGCATCGAATCAATCGGTTGGACCGAGGAGGTGGGAGCGATCCGACGATTCGCTTCAGTCCCGGATCGATGCGATGTTGCCGGGGGAGACGCTCGACCTCGATGGGTCGACGACATACCGACACGATCGCTCGCTCGTCATCAACACCGAGTGGGTTTCGATTCGCGGGAATGGTGCCCGCATTCTGGCGACCGATGAGTCGAAATCGGCCGTGCACATCACCGCAGATGGGGTCACGTTGACGAACGTGACCGTCGAGTTGAAAGCGTCGACGAAGCGCTGGACTGGACTCGAACAGCACAAGATCGTGCTCGACGCTGTACAGGCCGTCCGTCTCGAGGACATCATCTGCGTCGGATCAGCTGGCGCTGGGGTGTTCGTATGCAATGGATCGGCATGGTTTTCGCTCCGGCGTATCGAAGTTCGTGACAGTCGTGCCGACGGAATCCACGTGACGGGGGGTTCGCGCGACGGACTCGTCGATTCAGTGCGCATCGACGGCAGCGGCGACGACGGAATGGCGGTTGTCTCGTATCTGTCCGACTCGGATGCCTGCCGGCGAATCGGGATCCGGGGCGTCGTTGTTCGCCGTCAGTCCTGGGGTAGGGGAGTGAGCGTGGTCGGCGGTGATTCGATCGAGATCCGGGACATCGACGTGCAGGGATCGCCAAGTGCCGGCCTATTGATCGGCACTGAAGGCGACCCGTTCAATACCCGAGCCGTTACTGCGGTGCGAGTTGACGGCGGTCGCCTGGTTGGTTGCAATGCGCGGGCAGAGATCGATCACGGCTCGGTCCTGATCGCGGCGACGTCTGCAACCCAGGCGATCAATGATGTGCAGATCAGCCGGATGAAGATTTCGAGAACCGGTGATCGCGCGTCGGCGCAGGTCAGCGTCATCTCCGATTCGCCGACGGTCCGCGGAATTGTTCTCAACGATTTCTCGTTTGATTCCGACCGCACCCGGCTCTTTCGTTCCAATGTTCCGACCAACGATTTCACATTGGACAATTGGCGGGTTTCGGGATTCGTCGTCGACGATCGCCGGATTATCGAGTCGGGACGCTGACTTCGACCGCCCCGCGTCGTGCCTGCGCGAGGAGCATGTCGTTCGACCGATGGACAACTTATCGGTCGACCGCCGCTATTTCTGCCGGGGGTGTTGCTGCGCCGTAACGTCAATCACTCTGACCTCGGTGAACGGGGATTCTCGAATAGAATTTCGGCAAGAAATGGGGGCGCAGTGGTGCGGGTGGTGAGTACCTGGTTTGGCGACGATGACGCGCCTTTGCTCGGCCATGTCCACGTGCCCGGCGACACCGCACGCGGAGCGGTCGTACTGTGCCCACCCGTCGCGAAAGAACATATCGACACCTACCGCGGGCTTTCGGTTGCCGCGGATCGGCTCGCGCGCGCGGGAATCCTCACCCTGCGGTTCGACTATCGAGGAGTCGGCGATTCGAGCGGTGACCAGCACTCGGACACGCTATGGCAGGACTGGGTTTCCAGCGGGATCTCGGCCGTTGAATTCATGCGTCGCTGGGGCGCCGAAACGGTCGCGTTGGTCGGCCTCCGGTTGGGGGCGATCGTCGCCGCCGAGGTGGCGGTCAAAACCGAGGCTGCCTCGACGCCGCAGCTAGTGCTGTGGGATCCGGTGCTCTCGGGACGCTCCTTTCTCCGCGCGCAGAAGATGCTCTATCAGGTCGGCGTGGGCCCGGAGATCACCTCCAACGGCCTTGTTCACATCCCTGGCGCAGATCTGTCTGAGCCAGCCGCGAAGACGATTTCAGATCTCCGTCTAAGAAGCATGGCCACGGCTGGCGTCGCTCGGGATGTGCTTGTGGCGGCCCGAACAGAAGTGCTAAACGCCACGGATACCCGCGAACTCGCGGCCGAATTCGGTGGTGACATCCTCGGCGTTGACGGTCATGCCGAATTCACCGAACCGCGCGAATTCGTCGGGGTCGCGCCGCAGCGAAGCATCGAAGACGTCGTCAACTGGATCGATAAGCGAATCCCGGATCGGCGGTTTCCGATAACCCCGATCGTCGTCACGACGGCTCGAGTTCGACGACTCGAGTCCGACAAACCGGCAGTGTTGGAAACGATCGATCGCATCGGACCCGACGGGCTGTTTGCGATCCGAACGAGTTCAGGCGACGTGGACCAGTCAGTTTCGACTTTCGTCTTCCATGCCACCGCGCAGGAGCACCGGATCGGGCCGTCGCGACTCTGGGTCGACCTCGCTCGTGACGTCGCTGCCCGTGGCGCAGTCAGTCTCCGATTCGATCGCCGGGGTACCGGCGAAACCGGATTCGCGCAGCCGGGCGAGGTCATCCCGGTGTACGGTGCCGAATCCGACCACGACGCCCGCATCGCGACAGTCGCCGCCGGCAGCACGCCGAACGTTAGGCATGTCGTGGGGGTCGGCATTTGTTCAGGGGCGTACGCCGCAGCTCATGCGGCGATCGAATCCGGTTCGGCCGAAACCATCCTCGTCAACATGGCAGTGTGGAGGCTGCGGGCGAAGAAGATCACCGCCGAACAAATCTCGAAAGCGGCCGGTCCGAAGGTCTTCGAGCGAAGTCGGACCACGTTCAAGGCGATGATGCCGGCCCGGATGCGGGACATGTGGGTGGCGTTTCGAACGAGGGGGAGGCGACAATCTCCGCTCGAGATTCTGCGCCCGCTGCAAGAGCGAGGTGTCGTTGCCACGTTGGTTTTCGGGCCGAACGATTATCGCCGGTTCCGGGCAAATCGGGGCATCCGGGCACTCGGCAAGCTCGCACGTCGGGGTCCCGCGCCGTTGGTTATTGCATCGCCGAGCGGTGATCACACCGGGTACGACTATCACCTTCGAACGCTGGTTCGGGACGCCGTGCTGGACGTCGCACGGGCGCAGGGCGAGTCGATGGACGCTCGCCTAGCGTCTCCGGGTGCACCCCGCGCGGACAACGATTTTCAGCAGGTCCTGACTCAAAAAGACGCGAATGATTCACTGGTCGAGTGACCGGCGAGCCAGACGAACAGCGCGAGAGACCGTCCCGGATCGATCGCCATCACGAGGAAGCGGATGAATATGCCGAGTGGTAGCCAGACACGGCCATCGAAGGCTGGTGCGACCGTCGAGCCCGGCGCAGCGGATCGTCTGAAGCTCCGATCCGTTGATTCGATGCGGCTGCGTGAGTTGTGTGCCGCCCTGATCGTGGGTGCGGTCGTCGGAATCCTGGCGGGATTCGTCGTGGGTGTGGCTGCGCCAGGTAGGCCTGGTGCCAGCGGTGTCATCGCCACCGCGGCTCTCACCGATCGAGGCCTTCCCACGGAGAGTCCGGCGGCGACGGATACCCAACGCACTTATGCCTCGTCTCAGGTGGTCCTCCTCAACAGCGCGAGCTTCCATCAAGAGGTCCAGAAGGCATTCCCGAATCAGGACATCTCGATCAGTGCGGCCTTGGAGTCGCAAACCGCTTACATCGACATCACCGCCACCGCGGGCGATTCGGATACCGCAGTGAAGGTCGTGCAAAAGGTTGTTGAGCTGTACGCGAAGGACAAGCTGGATCGGGAAGCCGTTCAGAAGAACAATGCACTGGCCGCGATCGACCAGCTGATTGGTGTCGCCTCGCAGAACCCTGCCGGTGGGACGCAACTGGCCCGCTTGCAGGAGTTGCGAGTGGACACCGAGCTGCAGTACAGCGCTGGGAACAGTACCCAGGTGATCGTCGAACCGGCTGCCATCTCGGCCGGGCTGTCGGCAATCGTGCTCAAGGGAATCCTCGGCGGTCTGGCAGGCGTTCTCGTGGTGGCCGGCGGATTGCTTATCTGGCCGCGCGTCACCGGACGCGTCACTCGAACGATGGCGATCGGCGGCATCGACGGCAAGGTGGCGTACCCCGAGATTGTGCTGCCCGCCGATGGTGCTCAGGCACTCGCTGCCGTCGACCAGAAGACGATCGGCCGACTTCTGCTTACTCAGCTGCCCGGGCGTCCTGCCGAGGGCGACCACCACGTCGCGGTAGTTGGGTCGGGAGTCGGTTCGTCCGCAGATGTGGCGATGCTGTTGGAGAAGGCTGCCAGCGAGCGCGGTTCCGGCGGTCCGCAGACCGTGATCCTTGACTGCGGCACGCCCGCAGACACTCCATCGTTGAGCGATGTGATTCGGAATGCGGACGACGTAGTTCTCGTCGTACGGCCAAACCGCGACAAGATCGCGGTGGTCGACGTCGTGGTGGGCACGTGCAAATCGGCGGGTGTGCCGATCACGGTCGCGGTGGCGTCTCACTCGGGCCGACAGTGATTCGCAATTGTCGGCATCATCGAGTGTGGTGCCGACGGTGAATACCGACCAACACGCGGCCGTCGCTGAACTGCGGCGCAGCTTCTTGCTGCGCACCTTCGCGGCGGCCGGCGGATTCGCTGCGACATTCGTGTTGAGTGCCATCGCGCTGCGCACGATGAGCAACCGCGATGCAGCGGTTTTTCTCGCGATGTTGGCGGCACTGCCGATCGGGTCTCTGATCGGCAGGCTTGGACTCGGGATGAACCTCGTGCGCCTGCTTCCGGCCGCGAAAGACCCGCACATGCAACGGGTCATCATGGGTACCCATCTGCGCGCGACCTTTTATCTGTGTATCGTGAGCGCGCCCGTCGTGTCCGCCGTGGCCGCTCTTGGTATTCGCGAAAACCTCACGCAGTACATCCTCGTCGTGGTTCTCACGACGACACTCATCACCGTCGAGTCGGTCCGACTCACCTTCGGTGACTTGTTTGCCATCCAAGGCCGTGTCATGGCTGCGGTTGCCGCAAGTCATTATTTTCGGACGATGACGTCGTTGCCGATCGTCGCGATCCTGGTGTTCGTCCTACACCTGCCCGGACTCGTCCCTGTCTTGGCGACCTACACCGCTGCGGCGACGATGCAGATGTTGGTTGCCGGCTTCCGTGCGCGGCACTACTACACGCTCAGGGGCCACATTCGGGGAAGTCTGATTCCGGTCGTGCGTTCGGGATTCGGTCTGGCAGTCCCGATGATCACCAGCTTCCTGTTCTTCTCCGGCACGATCTGGCTTGCGGCAGGCCTATTTGCGCCGCGGGACGCCGCCCAATATGCCGCGGCTGCGGCCCTTGCGACGCAGGCGGCCGTGTTGGAATCACTGGCTGTCACCGCTGCGACACCGGTGTCCTCTCGGTTGTGGCATCACGGACGGCGCCACTTCGCCGTCGAAATCTTGAGTTCGATCGCGGTGCTCAGCGCGGTCGTGACCTTTGTCGTTTTCGTTGGCACCGTGGTCCTTGGGAAGTGGATTCTGGGCTTCGCCTACGGGGCCGACATGGTCGGTGCGTATGCGGTTCTCGTGATCCTGACGGCGGCGGCTGTCGTTCGGGCATCGTTCGGGGTGAATATCACTCTGCTCCACATCGCGGGTAAGACGCGAGAGTCAGCGCGCACCGCGTTCGTCATGACCATCGTCTTTATGCCGGTCGTGTTCCTGATCGCGTGGTTCGGTGGACCTATCAGCTTGGCAATCGCGTCGTCTGTCGCGTCGATCGCAATCGTTGCAGTTCAATGGCTGACCGCCGCCAAGTCGGTTGGGCCCGAACTCAATGGCGGGCACGCGACCCTCCGCGAGGGCATGCTCCTCACGCCACATCCACATGTCGACGTTGTGTCGGCGTGGAAGACGCTGCGGAGCGCGCGAGGCGGGCCGGTCGAGGTCTCGACGTGAGACCGGTTGGTGGCGTGAAGCGCGTGTGGTGGCTGTCGCCGGTCACCATCACACTATTGCTCAACCTGATGGCGGTCATCGCGACGGCGCTAGTGAGCGATTCCACGTTTCGCAAGCTGTGGCGAACACCCAAGTCGGTCACCGGGCACACGTTGATGCTCTTCACCACCGCGAGTCTGACGATGGCCGTGGGCGCGCTGCTGGTCGCGCTGCTTGCGCCGGCGATCCCCCCGCGGGCTACCTGGCCGGCGCTCAAACCGACCGAACTCCGGATACTGCGCACCGCGAGCACGGTCCTGGTGTTTCTCACCTGCGCGGGCTACATCGCCTTCATCGGACTCGCGGCGCGCCACGGTGTCGGACTGTCTCAGCTGAGCGGCCTGGCCGATCTCAAGGACCAACTGGGTACGATTCCCGGCGTCACCACAATGACGCAGTTCGGACCCGCAGCGGTGGTTGTTACGACGCTCGAGATGTGCGCCGCCCCGAACCGCCGGTCGTACGCCAAGCTCGGGGCAGTTCTCGCGCTGGCTGCACTGCGTGCGTTCCTTCTTGCGGAGCGGTTGGCCCTCATCGAATTGGCCTTGCCGATCGTGGTCGTTCTGGCCATGTTCTCGGTGTCGCGTCGGGACCGACTCGTCAACCGTGTCCTTCCGACGATCGCGATCCCAGTTCTGTTTGCGATCTTCGCAGCTTTCGAGTACTCCCGAAGCTGGCTGTCTTACTACAAGGACGCGCTGGGTGGAAGTTTTCTGGTTTTCGCGTTCGAGCGACTCGGCGGCTATTACATCACCGCACTCAACAACGGCCACATCTACCTGACGAGATTCCTGTCGCCGGACACCCGATGGCCCGACGAGGCGTTCCAGATTGTGTGGCGTTTCCCCGGAACGGGGAGCGGTGACCTCCAAGGGCATCTGTCCGGCCACGCGGACCCAGATTGGTCGTCGGTGCTCGCTTCGATGGGCAATCCCGAGTTCAACAATCCCAGCGGCTATGGAACGGTGCTCGCCGATTTCGGGATCGTCGGCGGCATGATCTGGTTCGGTATCGCCGGCGTGATCGGCGGACTCCTCTATCGCGGCTTTCTCCAGGGTAACTACGGCGGGCTGCTCTTTTATCCGGTGTATTTCGTTGGCCTGCTCGACGTGCCGCGCACGATCACGTGGACGACCGGCCGAACGTTCCCGACACTGCTCGCCTTGACCGTTGTCTGGGTTGCGCTGGTCGCAGCTCGAAATCGGCAGCGGCGGCAGTCGCTCGCTGACCTGCCCGCTTGCTCGCCGACGACGGAGTCTGTGTGATGCCATACCGGGTGGGTTGCGACGTCATGTCGGTCGCTGAGGTCAAGGACAGCATCGCAATACTCGGCGAGCGGTACCTCGAACGGGTTTATACGCCGCACGAGTTGTCGTCGTCGGCCGGTTCTGACCAGGCATCCCGTCTCGCCGCGCGTTTCGCCGCGAAGGAAGCCGTACTCAAGGTCCTTCGGGTGACAGGACCGATGCCTTGGCGTGACATTCAGATCTGCCGAGTCAGCGATGGATCGTGCCGGGTTGAACTGGCTGGGTACGCCTTGGCCGCGGCAGAGCAGATTGGAATGAGCGAAATCGAGATCTCCATCTCACACCACGGGGACGTCGCCATGGCGGTTGCGCTCGGTGAATTCCGGCGACTCGGCGATTAGCCGGACACTCCCAAGCTCACGAGAGCCTGATTGATTGTGGAAATCGATTCGAAGGTCGAACGCTGCATCAATTCGTCGGGGAACTCCATGTCGAACAGGTCCTCCAACGCGATCATCACATTGACGGACGCGTGCGAGGTCATGCCGGCCGCGTACAGATTGTCGGCGCTCGCAAGGGTGGAAACGTCCACGATGAGCTTGCCGTGCGTCGACAGAATTTCACGGATCTTCGCCTCGTGCACAATTCCCCAATCGTCGTCGAAGGTGTCGGACAAACTACCTCGATACTATCGGCGCTTGCTCAGCTACCCGCGGTGAGCAGTGCAAGCATGGCTTCATAGATCGATTGAGCTTGATCGTGGTCGGCGGCGGTGCCGTGGACCGTCAGGAGTGAGTCTTCGAACATGCCCGCTCCGGTGCGTCCCGACGACTCGTATCTGTTTACGGAAACGCCTTCCACACCGGGCAACGCGGCGAACTTCTCGACTGACGTCGGCGGAATCGACACGATCGCACCCAACGGCGGTTGCAAGCGGTAAAAGAATGTCACCGACTCTGTGGGTGCGGAGAGCGCTATGGTCGGCGTCCAGCCGAGTGCGAGTTCACAGGCGAGAGCTTTCAACGAGACTCCGGTCTGCCGCTCGACCAATTCGGGCACTCCGGGACCTCCGACCCGGCCGTTGACCTCGATGATGCGGGGCCCGTCCGGCGTGATCTTGATTTCCGTGTGAAGGACGCCGTGCGAGGCCTGACAACCGACCGCTGCGGCGATCGCGCAGTCGGACACTTCAGACAGTTGGTGTGCGGACAATTTGCTCGGCATGAGTGCGCCGGTCGATCGCAGTCCATCCTGCGGCATTTTGCCGCGCACTCCGATCACCTGAACATTGCTGTTGATCACGGCACATTCGACGGATACGAAGTCCGAAAATCCGTCCTGGTTGCCGACGCCAGGCAGGAACTCCTCGAGGATCATGTCGCGCGATCGACCGCCGTCCCAGATCTCAATCAGGTGGGCGCGGAGATCGTCGAGGTTGCCGATGATTGCGGTGTCGACCGCGGCCTCGCCTTCCTGCGGTTTGCAGACCGCTGGGAATGGAAAGTCGCTGACTTGATCGAGGAGCGTCTGGACTTCGGTGTTGCCCGGCAGGGACACGTATCGAGGACCTGGCATACCGCTCGCCTCGAGTGCGATGCGTTGCTGAAGCTTGTTTGACATTCGGCGGGTCGCGGTGGGCGAGTGGTACGCCAGTCCGAGGCGATGCGCGATTGCTGCGGTTCGCGTGAGATGACGGTCGGAAAAGCACGTAATACCGCCGATCTCGGCGGCCTGGAGCGAACTCGCGGCACTGTCGTCGTTGAGGTCCGAAATATTGACGACATCGCCGAACCGTCGCATCAATCGGCTATCGATCGGGGAAGGTGGCGCCTCGCCGTCGACCACCCACACATAACGCCATCTCGAGGCGCTGATCTGGGCCATTTCGAGGAAGTTGAGACCGTCCTCCTGGAACATGATGCCGAGCCGGGGCAGCGGCGCCTTGCCATCGTTACTGTCGAGGTTCACCTCTTACCGCCTCACGCGCACTGGTAGAAATGCTAGCTATCGTTTGTGCGGAATGGTCAATCGATAAGCGACTGCATCTGGCGGAATACCTTCAGTGCGGCTGAGTGGTTCGCTGCGCGGCCTCGAAGCGTCAACAACGAACTATCGATCGTTCCGACTCCGATCGCGCCGGCCGATTCGAGTCGGAGCACCTCGGACGACTCGACACCTGGCTGCGACAGCAGCTGTTCGACTTCTGTGGGATCGATGGAGACGGCCCGATCGAGCGGTGCCTGCAGGCGGAAGAAATAGGAGACGTAACCAGGTGACGGCGCGAGATCGACGTCGTCGACAAGCCCGAGTGCGATTTCGCACGCGAGAGTACGCATGGCAACACCAGTTTGCGCGAAAACCATATCAGGGAGCGACCCGCCTCCCACCCGGCCGTTGACCTCGATAAGGCGGGGCCCGCCAAGCGTCAACTTGATCTCCGTGTGGAGGCACCCATCCGTGACGCCGATGGCGGTGGCGGCCGCAACGGCGTACGCGGCAATTGCCTGGTCGTCCTCTTGAGAGAGACCGCTCGGAAGAACGTCGCCGGTTTCACGAAGGCCGGGCGCCATGGGGGACTTGCCGTGAATACCAAGAACCCGCACGGTGCCATCGAAGACGGCGCACTCGACGGACACGAAGTCCGCGAGACCGTTCACTGTTCCGCGGCCGCGAATGAACTCTTCGAGAATCATGTTCCGGGCGCGGCCGCCCCGCCAGATATTGGTGAGGTGGATCCGGAGGTCCTCGAGGTTATCGACCACCGCGGCGTCGAACGATGCGGCGCCTTCTTGGGGCTTGCATACCGCCGGAAACGGGCAGTTGGTGGCCATCTCGATCAGTGCGTCGACATCGGCGTCTCCGGGAAGCGGAAGGTAGGCCGGTCCGGGGAGGCCGACTTCGTCGAGTGCGCGCCGTTGGGCAAGCTTGTTCGACAAGCGCGCGGCTGCGATTGGAGGATGATATCGAAGGCTCAATCGGCTGGCGATCGCCGCGGCACGCACGATATTGCGGTCTGAAAAACACGTGATGCCGTCGATGTGTGCAGCGTCGACAAGCTCAGTGGCGGCATCGTCGTCCAAGCCCGCGATGTCGATGACGTCGCCGAACCGACGCATGAGCCGCCGGTCGGTTGAGTCCGCCGGAGTCGCGCTGTCGATGATCCACACATATCTCCAGCGACCTGAGCCGATCTGGGCGAGCTTGAGAAACTGCACTCCATGGCGATCGAAAATCACGCCCAGGCGCGGGATGTGCGCCGTGGCGTCCATATTGGGCTTCACCTCGCTGCCTTCCGTAATTCATGGAACCAAAGTTGAGGTAAGGCTATCCGAACGGGGGAGCGCTGGATGTCCTCGCTATAGATGAAGAGCGGCGCGAACGTGCTGGCTCCACCGCGATGTCTGCAGTCCATGCGTGCGTAACAGGGCCAGAGCGAACCGCTCCAGTCCAAACCCGACGCACGCGCTGTGTGCCACGTTGCCGTTAGCGGTTCGAATGTCGAAGTGCGAGCCGAAGTGATCACGATGGTAGTTGCCGGATGCGATCGCAGTGCCGTCGTGCGAGTCGCCGTATAGGCGAACGACCAGTTCGGTCTTGAGGCTTTCTCCGCGCTGCGACCGCGCCAAGATCCGCCCCGCCCGACCGAAGAATGGATCGTTCGCGGGCACGGCTTCGACCTCGAGTCCGAGATCTTGAACCAAGGAGATTGAGCGACTGAGGAACTCGCTCCGATGGGCTACGGCCTGATCAGGGGTTCCGGCGTGGACGAACTCCCGAATTCGGAATGCTTGCATCCGTGCGGGGTCGATCGCGGGTTCGTGCCGGAAACAGTAACCCGACACATCAAGCGTCCGACCGGACTCAGGCAGTTGTCCGGTGAGGATCGGATAGCTCGAGTGGCACGCCGCGGGCACGAGCATGGAGTCCGTTGGAGTCAGAAAGTGGCTCCAGTCCGCGCCGTCTTCCCGGGCGGCGAGCAATGCTGCGTGGTTCCGGTCGTCACCGGTAAATGTACTGATTTCGCCGGTGAGGTTGGGGAAGGACTCCAGATAGCCGGTGCGCTCGAAGGCTTCGCGCGGGAACAGCGGAGGAAACCGCAGGACTTCGGGCGCGAGATCGCCGGCGGCGCGCGAAATGGCAGAGTTGAGGCCGTCAATGATTGCTTCGAATTCGCCCGACCGGCCGAAGGAACCCGGAATGCTTCCGAGGATGACTAATCCAGCATCGACCAATTCGTCTCGGAAGGCTTGGTGGAGCGCGAGCAGGCTCGACTGATCGGGGGTTGTCAAATGTGATGCCTCTCTGATTGGGATGGCTCGAGAGTCCGAGGGTCTGATGTGAACTCTAAGGCGGAGATGCTCTCTTGTCCGTTTCAGGGCAATTGCTGGGTGATTACGGCCACGACCAGACCTTCCGGAATGCCCTGGGATTGGATCGAACTTGCCATGACTGGGAGACTGGACAAATGCAGGAATCCGACGTGCCGTTTGCGCCTGGCCGGGTTCTCGCGGGGAGATACCGAATCGAGAGACGCATCGCTCGCGGGGGAATGGCCGACGTTTATGCGGCAATCGACCCCGTCCTGAGCCGCAAGGTCGCCATCAAGGCGTTCCGACTCGACACGACGTCGGCCGCCGATCACCGCCGCGTCGATCGCGAGATTCGAATGCTGGCGTCGCTGCGCGATCCGGGCCTCGTGACCGTTTTCGACGCTGGCTTCGTCCCGGACGGGGCAGCTGCCGAGACGCCGTTCCTCGTCATGGAACTGATCGAGGGCCCGACGTTGTCGGATCGGCTCAAGGGCAAGCGCCTGTCGCAGAACGAAGTCGCTCGCCTCGGTGCAGAAGTTGCCTCGACGCTCATCTACGTCCACAAGATCGGCATCGTTCACCGGGACATCAAGCCGGCGAACATCCTCCTCGATCCCATCGCCGGCGGATTCCGCGCGAAGCTGGCCGACTTCGGCATTGCTCGACTGGTCGACTCGACCCGGTACACGGCGGTCGGTGCTGCGGTCGGAACCGCGAACTACGTCAGCCCGGAGCAGGCGTTGGGTGAGCCCATCGGGCCGCCGAGTGACATCTACTCGCTCGCCTTGATCCTCATCGAGTGCCTAAGCGGAAGCGTCGTCTTTCCGGGCGCCGGTGTCGAGGCGGTCAGTCCTCGACTTCACCGCGATCCGACGATGCCCAAGGGCGTGACCGCCGAGTGGGAGAGCCTGCTCGAACGCATGACGGCACGCAGACCCGGCGATCGGCCGACCGCCGCCCAGGTCGCACAGGAACTCACGGCGCTTGTTCAAGGGAACTCGCAGTCACCGGTTCCACCGCCGCCGACGGCGATCCTCACCCCTCCGCCGGCCAAGACAACGGCGTTTGCGACCAAGGTGGCGCCGCTGCGGACTCGACGCAGCGTCCCGAAACGTCCGCTCGCGATCGCGGGCGCCGCGATCGTCGCCGCAGTGTTGGGGCTCGGTCTGTGGGCGGCGATTCCGTCCGATGACGTTCCGCCGCCGACGTATCCGACCGTCGACGGTCAGCTCGGGGTGCACCTCGGCGAGCTCGAGGGGGCGATTCCATGATTCGCCGACTTCTCGCTGTTTGCCTCGTCGCATTCGTCGCCGGATGCGGGAGCGGAACCGTCGATGCCGACACCCGTGACCTGCTCCGCAATGACATGACCGCCGTGGCTACGGCCGCCGCATCGAAGGACTACGTCAGTGCGAAGTCGGCGCTGGCGAAGCTTCTCGACGACACCGAAGCTGCCTACCGGGCCGGCAAGATCAGTAGCTCACGTCGGTCAGACATTGTCGAAGCAGCCGCCAAGGTCCAGTCTGACCTCGACACCGCGACCGCGCCGGCGACGACCCTGCCGTTCCCGATTCCCGGCATCGACATCGGTGGCGGGAACGGCGACAACGGCAACGGTAACGGCAAGGGTAAGGGCAAGGGCAAAGACAAGTAGCTAAGGCGCCAAGGAGACCGGGGTCAGGAGCGACGTCGCGATCATTGCTGCCTTGTCTGCGTTCGAATCGTGAATCGCATCCGCGAGTTCGAGCATCTCGGCGGTTCGGCGGTACTCGGTCACGAGGAGCGCGATGAATGCCTCGCCCCCAGCTGTGCTCGTCACTGCATCGATTCCGGCAATCAGCGTGTTGAGCGAAAGCCGGTACGCGATGTTATCCGCGCCGTCGACCAGGTGCGTCCAGTACGTGCGGTTCAGAGCGATGAGTTGCTCGTCGTCAGCGTTCTCGCACAGCCCGGCCAATCGGCGCAGCTCGGGACCGGTTTCGGGGGAGCGTTCGGCACACCGGCGCGTGGCGTCGCCGCCGATGCACACTCGCATCTCGAGGATCGAGCGAACCACTTCGAAATCGATCTGGCCGCCGTGGACGAGTATGTCCGGCATGAGGTCGAGGCGACCGTTCTCGCGAACGGAAAGCACGCGCGTCGCGCCGCCTTGATTGATTTCGACGAGATTGGCCTGCTGGAGCCGCTTCATCGCCTCGCGGACGGCGTGCCGGTTGACGGTGAACGTGGCGGCCAGTTCCCGCTCCGAGGGGAGCTTGTCCCGGATCTCGCCGCTCAGGATCGCATCGAGCAGCTGTCGATAAACCTGTTCGGATACCGGAACAGGGTCTACGCGCTCAAGGGTCACGCGATCAGGATAACAAAATCCGGCCAACTGGTTGACTGGTTGGACCAGTTGCCGTTACCTTGGTCGGCATGGACATCTCGACCCTGCTGATCTGGTTGGCGATCCCGGTTTTCATACTGGGCATCGCGGCCGAGTTCATTTACCTGAAGGTCAACGGCAAGCCGTTCGACTACCGCGACTCCGCTGCCAGCATCACCACTGGCCTCGGATACCAGCTCCTGAACATTCCGTGGGCGGTCGCCGAGCTGGCGATCTTCGCGTGGATCTCGTCGCTGATTCCGTGGGAGATCACCGGATGGCAGGCCTGGGTCGTCGCGCTCATCGGCGTCGACTTCGCGTACTACTGGTACCACCGGACGCACCACGAGATCCGGTTGTTCTGGTCGGTGCACGTCGTTCACCACTCCAGCGAGAACTACAACCTGACCGTCGCGCTGCGTCAGCCGTGGATGGTTGCCACGACGCTGCCGTTCTTCATCCCGCTGGCGTTCCTCGGCATCGACGGCCGGATCATCGCGGCGTCTTACGCGATCAACCTGCTGTACCAGTTCGGCATTCACACCGAGGTCATCGACAAGATGTGGAAGCCGATCGAGTTCATCTTCAACACGCCCAGCCACCACCGCGTGCACCACGGCTCGAACAGCCAGTACCTGGACCGCAACTACGCCGGCGTCCTCATCATCTGGGACCGCATGTTCGGGACGTTCGAGCCCGAGGGGGAGCGTGTGGTCTATGGCCTCACGAAGAACATCAACACCTACAACGTCGGGAAGATCTACACGCACGAGATGGCCGCCATCTGGAACGACGTCAAGAACGCGACGAAGTTCTCGGACAAGTTGGGCTACATGTTCCGCGGCCCGGGCTGGCAGCCGGAAAAGGTTGCCGTGTCGGCTTAGTTCCCACGCGATGCATGGCCTTCTGCAACGTGCACCTGATCAGGGTGCGGGGTTGCGGGAGGCCATGTTTTATTTCGTCGCGCAGGCGGGCGCCGGAGCTTCGATCGCGAGCTTCGAGCCCTTCGGAATGATGTAGGTGACATACATTTCGACGGGTACCGTGCCTTCGTTCCGGCCGATGTGGACGTTCTGGTTGCCCTCCGGCTCGAGGAGCGCGTCGCCGGCCTTGCTCACCTGTTCGGTGCAGTCCGCGAACTCCCGCGTCAGGGTTCCCGCGGTGATCGACGCGATGAGCTCGCCATTGTGATAGTGCCAGCCGGTATCCGAGCCGGGCGCGATGGTGATCTTGCGGAACACCACGTCGGTCTCGCCGGACGACTCGGCGTCGATTCCGCCGGGAGCGAAACCCTGTGCAAGAACGGTGCCGGTGACACCGTTCTTCGTGACCGTCTGGCCCGACGACGCCGCCGCCGCTGCGGACGTCGGGGAACTGGTGGCCGAAGTTCCCGGCTCAGTGTTCGAACTGCAGGCGGCGGCGAGTCCGGCAACCGCGAGTACAGCAAGGATTCGGGCTCCGGACATGACTGCTCCTAGACCTGGAAATTCGCCTTGTAGACGGCGGCGATGTCGTGGCTGACCGGGTCGACGGTGTCGTTGTAGGCGTCGGTCTTGGACAGGAAGCCCTTGATGAACGGACAGATGGCCACGATGCGCATTCCGTCCGCGCGGGTCTGGTCGAGCGCGCCGCTCGCGAGGATCTTGCCGAGCCCGCGCCCGCCCCATTCCTCGCCGATCTCGGTGTGGTAGAAAACGCGCTTGCCCTCGTGCTCGAAGAACTCGGTGAAGCCGGCGACGGCCTCATCGACCGTGACTTCGAAACGGCCTTCGGCCTTGCGGACTGCGATCTGCTCGCTCACCAAACCTCCGGGTTCTCGTGGCCTTCGATGACGATGTCGGCACCGCGACGGGCGAACAAACCGACCGTCACGACACCGGGTACCTGGTTGATTGCCTGCTCGAGCATCTCCGGGTCAGTGATCTGCAGACCGTGGACGTCGAGAATGAGGTTCCCGTTGTCGGTCACGAATCCCTCGCGCAGTACGGGATTGCCGCCGAGTTGGGTGAGCACGCCGCCGACCAGCGCCAGACCCATCGGAATGACCTCGACGGGCAGCGGGAAGTTCCCCAGCACCGGAACCCGCTTGCTCGGGTCGATGATGCAGACGTAGGTGTCGCTGGCTTCGGCGATGATCTTCTCGCGGGTCAACGCACCGCCGCCGCCCTTGATGAGCTTCTTGTTGGGATCGCACTCGTCCGCGCCGTCGACGTAGAGCTGCAGCGGACCGGATTCGTTGAGCTCCATCACCGGAATGCCATGGGCCTGCAGCTTCTTCGTGCTGTCGACCGAACTCGACACCGTTCCGGCGATACGGTGCTTGATCCCGGCGAGCGCATCGATGAAGTATGCGACCGTCGAGCCGGTGCCGACTCCCACGATCATGCCGTCTTCGATGAAATCGATCGCCTTTTCCGCGGCGCGACGCTTGGCCTCAGTCATTCCTCGATCCTTACAGGCTGGTTGGACGACGGGGTGTCGATCAGCT
>JAJFUQ010000143.1 GCA_021372355.1 Nocardiaceae bacterium
ATCGGCCGCACGACGAACTCTCTGGCTGAGGCCCTATTGCTGAGCCCGCCTCGGGCGCTTGTCCATGAGCCGGAGAATGAGCGGCGTGAAGATCAGCTGCATCGCCAGTTCCATCTTTCCGCCCGGCACGACAATGCTGTTCGCGCGCGACATGAACGAGTCATGCAGCATCGACAGCAGGTACGGGAAGTCGATGCCCTTCGGGTCCGAGAATCGGATGATGACGAAGCTTTCATCGGCGGTCGGGATCGTGCGCGCGGTGAACGGGTTCGACGTGTCGACGGTCGGCACGCGCTGGAAGTTGATGTACGTCCGCGAGAACTGCGGGGTTATGTAGTTCACGTAGTCCGGCATACGACGCAGGATCGTGTCGATGATCGCCTCATCGGAGTAGCCGCGAGCGTGCTTGTCGCGGTGGACCTTCTGGATCCACTCCAGGTTCATGATCGGCACGACGCCGACCAGAAGGTCCGCATACTTGGCGATGTTGACATTCTCGGTGACGACCGCACCGTGCAGTCCTTCATAGAACAGCAGATCGGTGCCCGGCGGAATGTCTTCCCAGGGCGTGAACGTTCCCGGCGGCTGTCCGTAGGGCTTGGCCTCTTCCTCGTTGTGCAGGTACTTGCGTACCGTGCCGACGCCGGTCTGGCCGTACTCCTTGAACAGCGTCTCGAGTTCCTTGAGAAGGTTCGCTTCCGGACCGAAGTGCGAGAAGTGGTTGTTGTGCTCCTTCTCGTGGTCGGCCATGGCGAGCTTCATCTCGTTGCGGTCATACCGATGGAACGAGTCGCCTTCGACGAGCGCCGGCTTGATGCCCTCACGCCGGAAGATCTCCTGGAAAGTCTTTGTCACCGACGTGGTGCCGGCGCCCGACGAACCGGTGATAGCAACAACTGGGTGCTTGACCGACATTGGATCTCCTCCTCGTGTGGCTAGTACTTGAAAAGGGAGCGGGTTGCGAATAGCGAGGTGTCGAAACCGGCGGAGTGCACTTCGGGCGCCAGGTGGTACGTCTCGATCCTCTCGACTTCGTTGCGCGAGCCGAAGATGAACGGAATCCGTTGGTGGAGCCTGGTGGGCTGCAGTTCGAGCACCCGCTCGTGGCCGGTGCTGGCCCGTCCGCCCGCCTGCTCGATGAGGAAGGCAATCGGGTTCCCGCCGTAGAGCAGCGCCACCCGACCTGGCTCGGTATCGCGCGTGTCCGCCGGAAACAGGTAGATGCCACCACGAGTGAGGATCTGGAACGTGTCCGCGACGAGCGACGCTGCCCATCGCATGTTGAAGTCCCGGCCACGCGGACCCGCCGAGCCCTGCAGACACTCGTCGACATAGCGACGCACCGGTGGTTCCCAGAACCGCCCCTTTGCGGCGTTGATCGAGAAGCCGGTGCAGTCACCCGGAATGTGCATTTTCGGGTGCGTCAGCACGAACGCACCGATCTCGCGATCGAGCGTGAACCCATCGACGCCGTTGCCGGTGGTGAGCACGAGCATCGTGGCCGGTCCGAACAGCGTGAATCCTGCCGCCACCTGCTCGGTTCCCGGCTGCAGGAAGTCGACGTCGCGCGGCTCGTCGATCCCGACCGGCGCACGCAGCACGCTGAAGATGCTGCCCACCGGCATGTTGACGTCGATATTGCTCGAACCGTCGAGCGGATCGAGCACGAGAAGATACTTGCCGCGGCGGTAACCGCTCGGAATGTTGATGACTTCCCGGGACCCCTCCGACAAGATCCCGGAAAGCTGTCCCGCCCACTGTGTCTCGTTCACCAGAATGTCGTGACACAGCGCGTCGAGCTGACGGTAGACGCTCTGCCCGGTCGACCCCATGATCGGACCGCGCGTCACATGGTTCGTCATGATCTTCGCGGCCGTGGCGATCACATTCAACAACGCCGAGAACTCACCGGACGCCCGTGGGTACCGGTGTTGTTCTTCGATCGTGTATCGCGTGAGCGTCTTGTGTCGATTAGGCATGTGACCTTCAGTCGGCCGAGGCGACGCTGAAGACGCTGCTACCCCGAATGTCAGTCTCGGTGAGCGTGATCAGATCGTCTTTGGTCAAGGGACGCTGTAGCTCAACAAGGCGTTTGGCCTGCCGGAGCCGACAACGGTCGATCGCATTGCGCACGCTTCGCGCATTGGAGAATCGCGGTTGCGTCATCCTAAGCGTCAGGTACTCACTGAAGGCAACTCTGGCTTGTGAGTCGAACTGAAAATTCTCTCGGTCAAGCATGATTTCGCTGATTTGCAGCAATTCGTCGTGCTTGTAGTCCTCGAATTCGATGTGGTGTGCCACGCGCGAGGACAGGCCGGGGTTCGACGTGAAGAAGGTGTTCATCCGGTCCGGGTAGCCGGCGAAGATGACCACGAGGTTCCCACGGTCGTTCTCCATCTCCTGGAGCAGGATCTCGATCGCTTCCTGACCGTAGTCCCGCTCGTTCTCCGGGCGGTACAGGTAGTACGCCTCGTCGATGAACAGCACGCCGCCAGCGCTTTTGGCGATGGCTTCCTTGGTCTTCGGCGCGGTGTGACCGATGAACTGGCCAACCAGATCGTCACGGGTGACGACATGGACCTTGGGCTTCCGGATGTAGCCGAGTGCGTGCAGCATTTCGGCCATACGGAGGGCGACGGTGGTCTTGCCGGTACCGGGCCCGCCCGTGAAGCTCATGTGCATCGTCGGACGGGACGACGTGAGGCCGAACTGCTCACGAGCGCGATCGACGAGCAGCAACGCGGCGATCTCGCGGACTCGCCGCTTGACGTTCGCCAGGCCGACGAGCTCTTTGTCGAGTTTGGTCAGCGTCTCGTCGACGGCTGCGCGCGCTTCATCGTGCGCGAGGTCGAGCTGTGCGTCGTCTGCCAGCACTGCCTTTTCGACCGGCTCGGGCTCCGGAGCAGGCTGGCTGTTAATTGGTGAAGCCGGGCGCTGGTTCGCAGCGCCCGGCCGGTACATGGTGAACCCCGAGTGGGGGTTTGTCATGCGTAGCGCTCGCCTTCCGGCTTCATCGTCGCGTACGACTGAATCGCGTAGGACTGGCGGCGGTCCGCGCCCTCGACGCGGGTGAGCAGGAAGCCCGGCTCCGTTGCCGGACGCTGCACGAGGAAGCTCAGCGCGGTCGTCTGGCGACCGAGGTTGGCGTCGTAAGCGAGAACCCGGATGTAGTGGTTCGGGAACGTCTTACGGCACTCGTTGATCTCGGCGACAACGCCGTCCGGCTCGTCGAGGTCGAACAGGGGCAGGCCCCACATCTCCCAGTAGACGTTGCGCGGGTGCGGGTCGTCGGTGTACTCGATCGACACCGGCCAGCCGTTGAGCAGTGCATAGCGCACCTGTGCGGCGATCTCCGAGTCGGTGAGGTCCGGGAGGTACGAGAAGGCTCCGTGGCGGAGAGTCATGATGTCTGGTCTCCTTCTGGATTAGACGCTGGTCGGCGTCGGAACGGCGTCCGGCGCGTCGGTCGAGGTGTAGTCGAAGGTCACGTCGCCCCAGGTCTGGAGTGCGGCCTGCAGCGGACGGTTGTTCTCCGCGGCCTTGCGGAGGATGTCCGGACCCTCGACCATGAGGTCGCGGCCCTCGTTGCGGGCCTTGATCGTGGCCTCGAGCGCGACGCGGTTGGCCTCGGCACCGGCGGCGATACCCATCGGGTGACCGATCGTTCCACCACCGAACTGCAGGATGACGTCGTCGCCGAACAGCGTGACCAGCTGGTGCATCTGACCGGCGTGGATACCACCGGAAGCGACCGGCATGACACCCGGCATCGACTGCCATTCCTGGTCGAAGAAGATGCCGTTGCCCAGGTTGGTCGGGATGAAGTCGTCGCGCAGGGTGTCGTAGTAACCCGCGGTCGTGGCCGGGTCGCCCTCGAGCTTGCCGACGACGGTTCCGGCGTGCACGTGGTCGACACCGATGAGGCGAGCCCACTTGGCGAGAACACGGAAGCTGACACCGTGCGTCTTCTGGCGCGTGAACGTCGAGTGGCCGGCGCGGTGCAGGTGCAGGAGCACACCGTTCTTGCGCGCCCAGTTCGCCATCGACTGCATCGCGGTGTAGCCGATGGTGAGGTCGATCATGACGATGCAGCTGCCGATTTCCTTGGCGAACTCGGCACGCTCGTACATGTCTTCCATGGTGGCGGCGGTGACGTTGAGGTAGTGACCCTTCATCTCACCGGTCGCTGCGGTCGCCTTGTTGACGCCCTCCATGCAGTAGAGGAAGCGGTCGCGCCAGCGCATGAACGGCTGGCTGTTGATGTTCTCGTCGTCCTTGGTGAAGTCGAGACCACCGCGGCACGCCTCGTAGACAACGCGACCGTAGTTGCGGGCCGAGAGACCGAGCTTCGGCTTGATGGTCGCACCGAGGAGCGGACGGCCGTACTTGTTGAGCATCTCGCGCTCCATGACGATGCCGTGCGCCGGACCCTGGAAGGTCTTGACGTAGGCAACCGGAATGCGCAGGTCCTCGAGGCGGAGCGCCTTGAGCGGCTTGAAGCCGAAGACATTTCCGATGATCGACGAGGTCAGGTTCGCGATCGAACCCTCTTCGAAGAGGTCGATGTCGTAGGCGATGTAGGCGAAGTACTCGCCCGGGCGGCCCGGCACCGCGTCGACGCGGTAGGCCTTGGCCTGGTAGTGGTCGTTCGCGGTGAGGCGATCGGTCCACACGACAGTCCAGGTCGCGGTCGAAGACTCACCGGCGACCGCGGCGGCAGCCTCGATCGGGTCGACGCCGTCCTGCGGGGTCACACGGAAGACGGCGAGGACGTCGGTGTCCTTCGGCTGGTAGTCGGGGTTCCAGTACCCCATACCTGCGTACGACTGAACACCCGGATCCCACCGGTCCTTCGCGGTCTCGTCCGCCATGAATGCCTCCTGGTGCATGTGACTGTGAACTGCTTCACAGCAAGGATTACCCACACCTCCAGTAACCACAATTCAAACTTTTCTGACTCTTACTTAAGCGATCAGTTAAGCTTCCTTCCGTGACCGAAGTGAGCGCTGCCCGTATGAGCACATTCCTTGCGGTCGCCCGGCACGGAAGTATCCGCGCTGCCGCCGAACACCTTCACGTCACCGAAGCAGCGGTCTCCACTGCGGTGTCGCAAACCGAAAAAGGTCTGGGGGCAAAGCTTCTCGCCAGGTCCGGCCGGGGAGTCGAACTCACGCACGCGGGCACCGTCTACGCCGACTACTGCCGCACGATCCTGGGGCTCATGAAGGAGGCTCGCGCGGCAGTCCGCAACGCCGAAGAAGGCCGCCTGCGCATCGGAGTCGTCGCCACGGTGGGCGAGTACGTACTTCTCCCCCTGTTGGCTGCGTTTCGCGATCGATACCCCAACATCGAACTCAACCTCTCGATCCGCTCGCGGGATGACCTGTTCGCCGACCTCGCCCACCACGAGTCCGATGTCGTCATCGCCGGACGTCCTCCGCACGGCATGGGCTTCGTGACCCGAGCCCGCCGGCCCGCGACTCTCGTTGTCGTGGGCGACCCAGCGCACCGATTCGACCCCGATACCGCGACCTGGCTCTTGCGCAGCGAGCGCTCGGGTACGCGTGCCTCGACCCTCCGACTCCTCGAAGAGCTGTCCATCACGCCACCCACGATGACCCTGGGAACACACGGTGCGGTCGTCGCCGGCGCGCGCGCCGGACTGGGCGTCGCATTGGTCCACTCCGACGCAGTTCAGTCCGATATAGACGCCGGTCGGCTCGAGATTCTGCCGGTCGACGGCACTCCCCTCGATCGACCGTGGCACGTCATCACGACGGACACCTTCATGCCCTCAGCCCAACTGTTCCTCGAGCACATCACCGACGCCGAGCAGTTCGGCGCCGAAGCGTTCGCCTAGCGGCGAAAGTGACGCTTGGTGTCCGAAATGAAGGTGCGGAACAGCGCCTCATTCGGCAGGCGCATCGCGATCGCAGGCCGGACCTGCGGAGCCGGTTCGTAGGCGAACGTCCACTGGAACTGCGACCCCAGAATCGTCGGTTCGACGCGGTAATCCTCCGCAAACCGACGGAAGACCGGCAGGTTCGCTTCCGTCACCATGAACGAATACCGCTTGCCTTCCTCCCAGACGATGAACTCCTCTTTCAACCGAAGAAGCTTGCCGACGGCCATGTCTCGCGTCGTGCCCACGCCGTAGGGCCGCTTCGACGTCCAACGACCGCTCAGCAATCGGCACCAGCCCAGCGGATCGTCGCTGGTCAGGTCGAACCAGACCTGCTCCGGGGGAACCGGCAGATCGATCGTGTACCGGTGCTTCTGTGGCGCAGTCTCGAAGAACGACGGGTCGCAAGGCTGCAGTTTGAACATCGGGACTCTCCTCACCGATCACGGTGAGTATGAGTCTGCCTGCTAGGCCGCTTTTCGCTGACGGAAATCGAGGAGCCGCTCGAGCAGGTCGACGATCTCGCCTGTGTCGAAGGCATACGCGAAGGCATCTCCGATGTGGTGGTCGTTCTCGGCGATGACCGAGATCCGGGTGACCGCCTCGACCATCGACAGCTCGCCGAGGGGCTTGCGAAGCAACGCCACCAAACCGTCGGCGTAGCCACGAAGCTCGCTCAGAGCCAGCCGCCGGCCATCACGGAAAGTGAGGCAGCGATAGATGAACTCGATGGCCTCTTCGGCGACGGGATCGAAGAGGGGAACCTCCTGCGGCCATTCGTCTTCGAGGAATTCTTCGGGAGAAACCCAGTCGATGAGGTTCCAAGCATGGGCGTTGAGCCGGTGGACGATTCGATCCAGTTCAACCCAGTCAGAATCGGTGAGTGCGGCGATGACTTCGTGTGCGGTACGTGGAGTGGCGACCATGAGAAAAGACAAGCACGGGGGTCTGACAAGTAAGCCCGAGCCGGCGGCATCGAAGGATGCCGCCGGCGAGAGCGAGTGATGGGAGTCGAACCCCCTGTCGGCGCGCTGCACAATGTGTGAACGGGCTTTGCAGGCCGGTACCTAACCACTCGGCCACACCCGCGGACCTACTTATCGTCGCCCAACCGAGTCGGGCTGACGATGATTGGAATCCGCGAGATTCAAACTCCGGCGGCCGGATTCGCGGTCGACGCCCATCGCGCGACGTCCCCGCGATCGAGGGCGCAGGCCAAGAGCTCCGGGAACTTGTCCGGCGTGCAGGCGAAGGCCGGAATGCCCAGTGCGGCAAGGGCAGTCGCGTTCTCGTGGTCGTAGGCAGGGGCGCCCTCGTCGGAGAGCGCCAGCAACACGACGATCTGCACACCAGATTCCTTCATCTGGTTCATCCGACGCAGCATCTCATGCCGGATGCCACCTTCGTAGAGGTCGGAAACCAGTACGAAGAGACTCTTCGCGGGCCGCGTGATCAGACCTTGGCAGTACGCGATCGCGCGGTTGATGTCCGTACCGCCGCCGAGTTGGGTGCCGAACAGAACGTCGACCGGATCGTCGAGATGATCGGTGAGATCGACGATCTCGGTGTCGAACACCACGAGCGAGGTCTTGAGCGAGCGCATCGACGCCAGCACCGCGCCGAACACCGACGCGAACACGACGCTCGCGGCCATCGATCCCGACTGGTCGATGGCGAGCACCACATCGCGCTGAACCATCTGCGAGCGACGGCCATAGCCGACGAGCCGCTCCGGCACGACGGTCTTGTGTTCCGGCAGGTAATGCGCGAGATTCTTCCGAATCGTGCGATCGAGGTCGATGTCGCGCAGTTTCGGTCGGCTCGTGCGGGCCGACCTGTTCAGCGACCCCTGCACCGCCGACTTCGTCTTCGAAGCGATGCGTTCCTCGATCTGGCGGACGACCTTCTCGACCACGGTCCGAGCCGTCGCCTTCGTCGTCTCCGGCATGACCCGATTCAGGCCGAGCAACGTGCCGACCATGTGGACGTCAGGCTCTATCGACTCGAGCAATTCGGGTTCCAGGAGCAACTGCGTGAGATTGAGTCGTTCGACTGCGTCTCGCTGCATCACCTCGACGACCGTCGACGGGAAATACGTCCGGATGTCGCCGAGCCATCGCGCGACCCGCGGCGCGGAACCACCCAGTCCCCCAGAGCGTTTCGGCGAATCGGCACCCTCCCCGGTGTTGTAGAGAGCAGACAGTGCCTGATCCATCGCGCGATCCTCGCCGGAGCTCAGGCCACCCAGCGACTCTTCGGCCGGACCTCCGAGAACGAGCCGCCACCGTCGTTCCGGGGTGCTCATGCCGTCGCTCCCAGAATCTGGAGGGCAGTTCGCATGGCAACACGGCCCCGTTCGACGTCGACGCTCGCAGTCGCTTTGCCGGTGGCCGGGCCTTCGCGCAGTGTCTCGCCGATCGCCCGCCGTTCGCCGGACTCGAAGGTCCCGAACGTCCGTCGCAGCAGGGGCAGCGTCTCGACGAATTGCTCCTCGGCCAGAGTTCCCATCCAGTTGTCGATGAGGTTCAGCAACTCTCGGTCGTGGACGAGAAGCAGTCCTCGGCCGCCGAGGAATCCGTCGATCCACGCGGCCTTGACTGCCGGCGCGCTGCCCACCGACAAGGCGGCGGAAAATCTGGTCGAGGCGTCGTCGATGCGTTCGGCGTCGGCAAGAAGGCGCACCGCACGCCCCACGATCGCGCCATGAACGTCCTCGCGATCGGCGATCTTGCGCATCGTGGACAGCCATTCATCCGTCGCGTGCGCATCGTCGCGGGTGGCGATCGCGATGTGCGCAGCGTCGATTTGCGTACGGAGAGCCTCGGCGGAATCGCTGTCGAGACCGGTGACCGCACTCGGGAGACCCGCGCAGATTCGGAGCAGAATTCCGTCGACCACATGGACCAGAGCGTTCACATCGGTGCCTCGTACGTCGCCGTAGCGCAACGTACGAATCAGCCCGGGCAGTGCGCTGAGAAGGTGCGTCACGTCGTGGTCCAACGCCGCAGCTGATTCGAGGCGCGTGATCAGCCCGTCGGTCGCACCACCGAGATCGGCGAGCAGCGCGAGTTCGAGCAACTCGGCCAATTCCCCGACCGAACTCTTCTCGGTATCAAGGATTTTCGACTCGGCGGCCGCCTGAATGGTGGTCCCCCACAGCGACGCTTCGATGATGCGCACCGCAAACTCGGGCTCCCAGCGGAGCGTCCACGTCTCGCGGAAGGTTCCGGTGGTGCGGACATCGCCGACCGTCGGCACGCCCCACTCGATCCCGAGCAGTCTCAGACGGTGCAAGAGGTGCGATTTCTGCACGTCATTGTCTTTACGAAGGTCGAGATCGACCTGACGCGACAGCGGTTCCTGCTTGAGCCGCAGACTCCGGATGCGTGCTCGAAGGTCGGCTTCGAGTGGAACTGTCGGAGTCTCCTCGGGAACCTGGCCCAGCGTCTCACCCACGACCAGCTCGTTGATGACAAAGCGGACCAGCGTCTCGTCACCTCCGCACATCACCGATCGCACAGATTCGGTCACTTCGGACAGGCCCGCGAGCGGCCGGTCCCGCAACGCCGCGAGGGTGTTGGAGAGTCGGACCGATTCGATGATGTGCGCGCTCGACACCGGCAGATCGTGGCCACGCAGAACGCCCGCGACCTTGGTCAACCAGCGTGCGATCGGTTTCTCGGTCTCGACGAACAGGTGGTGGTACCAACCGGGCGAGGTGACGCCGGCGCCATAACCAGACACCGCCGCCAGCCGGGAGTGCGTCCACGGAACCCACGTGAGGTTTGCCTTCGTCTTCGGCAGGCCTTTCAGCAGCCGTGCGTCGGCGACGGCCGGACCGAGCGTGCCCGACAAGGCGGGCGCATGCCAGGCTCCGCACACGACCGCGAGCCGCTCGGCCCCCTCCTTCAACGCCTTGCGCATGGTCTGCCGCATGTACGCCTCACGGATCAGCGTGTGCTCATCGACGTTCTCGCGCAGTTCGGCCATCGCCTCGGTGATCGCGTCGAACGCTTCGCGGTCCGGAACCGACTCGATCACGGCGTCCCACCAGCGTTCGGGGTCGTCGTATCCCGCTGCCGAGGCGAGCTGGGCCAGCGGGTCGCCACTCGTCGACCTGCTGTGCGAGACCAGCACATTCGTCGAGGGCAGATCGCAGAAGCGCACGGGCACTTGGTGTTCCGCGGCGTACGTCAACGCCTGCCACTCGGGTGAGAACACCGCGAACGGCCAGAACGCGGCGCGCGCCGGAGTGTCTGGGACGTACGCCAGCAGGGCCACCGGCGGGTGCATCCCCTCGGCCGTGACGAGCCCCGTCAGCGGGTCGGCATCCGCCGGCCCTTCGATGAGAATCGTGTCGGGTTCGAACGCCTCGAGGGCTTGGCGCAACGATCGCGCCGAACCGGGGCCGTGGTGCCGAATCCCGAAGACTCGGGTGGTTGCCATCAGCCGATCTCGCGGCAGGCGCGATAGAAGTCTGCCCAGTCTGGGCGCTCGCGCACGACGGCCTCGAGGTACTCGGTCCAGACCACCGCGTCGGCGACCGGGTCTTTGATGACCGAGCCCAGCACCGCTCCGGCGATGTCCGACGCACGGAGCACCCCATCTCCGAAATGCGCGGACAGCGCGAGTCCGCTGGTGATCACCGAGATCGCCTCCGCGGTCGACAACGTGCCCGACGGCGATTTCAGTTTCGTCCGGCCGTCCGCAGTGAGACCCGACCGCAATTCCCGGAAGACCCGGACCACGCGCCGAACTTCCTCAGCGGTCGCCGGAACCTGCGGCAGTTCCAGCGACGCCCCCAACTGCTCGACACGACGCGAAACGATCGCTACTTCGGAGTCCTCGTCGGCGGGCAGTGGCAACACGACGGTGTTGAAACGACGCCGGAGCGCTGAGGAGAGGTCGTTGACCCCGCGGTCGCGATCGTTCGCCGTGGCGATGACGTTGAAGCCCTTTGCCGCCTGCACTTCACTTGCCAGTTCTGGAATGGGCAGCGTCTTCTCGGACAGGATGGTGATGAGCGCGTCCTGGACATCCGACGGAATGCGTGTCAGTTCTTCGATCCGGGCGATTGCGCCGAGTTCCATCGCGGTCATGACCGGGGACGCGACGAGCGCACCTGCACTGGGTCCCTCCGCGAGGAGTCGCGCGTAGTTCCACCCATAGCGGATGGACTCTTCGGCCGTACCCGACGTGCCCTGCACCAGGAGCGTCGAACGTCCGCTGATCGCCGCCGAAAGATGTTCCGAAACCCAGGTTTTGGCGGTACCCGGCACGCCGAGCAGAAGGAGCGCACGATCGGTCGCCAGCGTCGCGACGGCGACTTCGATAAGCCGCCGCGGGCCGACGTATTTCGGCGTGATGACCGTTCCGTCGTCGAGTGTCCCGCCGAGCAGGTAGGTGACGACCGCCCACGGTGAGAGATTCCACGAGGGTGGGCGTGGCCGTTGGTCGGCCTGGGCCAGCGCCACCAGTTCCTCGGCGTAGGCCTGTTCGGCGTGTGGGCGCAGCAGGGCTGTGGTCACTTCAACTCCTCGAGCATGGATGCGCGTTCGGCGAGGTTGTCGGCGATGCGTTGGATGTTCTGTCGCCAGATCGGTTCGGAAATTGTTTGGGCGAGAGCCGCAAAATGCGGCGCGAAGGACACCGGAGCATGAACGCTCGTCGCCGACACCAAACCACGTTCGGGCGCTTC
This sequence comes from Nocardiaceae bacterium, assembly GCA_021372355.1. GTDB lineage: Bacteria > Actinomycetota > Actinomycetes > Mycobacteriales > Mycobacteriaceae > Smaragdicoccus. The sequence continues at coordinate 11,601 of JAJFUQ010000143.1, forward strand.
GAAGAATCTGACCGTCGAACGTGCCCGGCGGGCGAACAGACCGAGAACATGGTCGGCGACCGGGTCCGGCCATGGATGCGGCAGGACCTGTAACAGGAGGAGCAGGTTCTTGGGGTCTGCGACCTGCACCTGTCGGATTTGTTCGTCAGGAGGTAACAGCCCGAACAACTCATTCCGCCGGTGCGGTCCGAATAGTGCGGTCGCCCAACGCGAATCGCGCTGTGCAATGGTCGCGTCGATCCACCCGTCGATGATCGACTGCCGATGCTGATCGGGCAGCTCGCGGACCTGCGGCCATACCGACAGCGGCGAAGCCGCGACGACCCGCCGCAGTCGGTCGTCAGTGAGCCCGTCGCGACGGTCCGCGTCGTCGACCACGGCAGGCAGCTGGACGGTCAGAACTCCGGCGGTGTCGACGTGAACCCAGCGATGCAACCGTATTGCCATCCGATCCGCGAATGCCGAACCGGGCAGCCGAGCAAGCAGCCGCGATGCCGAGGCCCGAACATCAGCGCGGCGGTCATCGAGTGCCGTCTCGAGTAGGGACTCGTCCGCGAGGGAGAGCCCATCCGCCAGCACGTCGAGCAGTTCGGCCTTCAACGGTCCCGACTCTTTCGCCCAACTTGCGGCGAGCGATTCGCGTGCCGCGTCTGGGTCGCGGCCTCGCGACTCCGCGAGCCAGCCCCGGCGCTCGGGTGGCGTGCCGAAGAGCCACACGTCCTCGGTAGTGAAGGACTGCACCAGATTCGACCATTCCGGATTCTGAGCCGACAGCCAGCGCCCGAGCGGGCCTGCCAGGCGAAGCAACGGTTCGCGCAGTCTCGTGTCAGAAGCTGCCACCCACAGAGCTTGAACGCACAGCTGTGCCGGCAGCCGGTAGTCGAAAGGTGCAGCTGCAGAAAACCATTCAGGCAGGAACGGCGATTTCGTGGTGAGCATCCACGCCAGCCTGCTCACGGGAACGTCGGGTAGCGGTGTCCGTTCGTCATCGGGAGCCGACGCCGGGCACGATCCGTCAGCTGGCACTTCGCCGCCGCGGAGGAACACGTACTGCAGTGCTGCTGCTTCGAGGAGACGCGTCGCGGGTTCGCCGTCGCCGACGAGCGCATCCCGGACCGGCCCGTCGAGATGCGCATGGTCGGGCGAACGCCGTGCTGTCCCGACCAACGCGACGGACACGAGTTCAGCGAACTGTGGTCGCGCGGGGGCTTCCGTGGCAATCCGCTCGGGACTCACGTCGAAGATCTGACCGGACGACAGCGCCGACACCGGCTCGAAGCCATCCGCCGTCCAGTCCCCGATCACCGTGACGGGGTGGCCACCGGAGATCGCGAGCAACTGCCACGCCTGCGCGCCCGACGTCAGGGACAGCGCAGTTCCGTCTCGCGCGACGAGCTGCCAGGCCGGCTCTCGCACGACGGGCACCACATCCGTGATGAGGGCCGGCCATGACCTGACCCACGGGTCTGCACCGAGCGCCGTCGCGTGCGCGGTGAGCGCTTCATCGATTGTGCCGACCGCCGGGATCGTCGTGAACGGTTCCGGCCTCGAATGACGCTCACCCCACTGCACCCGCAGGGACGCCGAGCCCGGGTAGAAATGGACGTCCGCATCGACTTCGGTGCCCGGCGGTGGAACCTCGGGAGAGAAGGTCGCGGTGCCGAACGAGTGCTCGACGAGCATCGCCCAGCGTTTGGTGTGGCGACCGAACAGCCACGTCCGCCGGGTGTGCAGCCGATTCTCTTCGGTTGTCTTGCGGCCGAGCGACATCCAGCGATCCCGCACCTTCGGCTCCGTGCGCACGGTTTCCGCCTGCATCGGGTAGCCGATGTGCGCGCGGACCGCTGCTTGAGTCGCGTCGGGCAGTGAATCGAGCTGACGATGTGCGCGAACTAGCAAGTGCAGGCGTGCGTACTCGCGCAGCAGAACTTCGGGCCACTGCGACTTCGTCACCACGGCGTTGAAGAGCGAACGCAACGTGGCGGCGACGCCGGGCGCTTGGGCGTCGACCATGCGCGCGGCGATTGCCTCGAACGCGGCATACGAACGGTCGCTCTGCGCGAGCCCAGTCCGGACCTGGTCCGTCAGCCACGTGTCGAGTTCCGCGAGGCCGGCAGCCACCCGCGCCTTGCGTTGATCGAGCGTCGCCGGGTTCGACGTCTTCGGCACCGTCTCGCGGTCGGCTTTCGCGAGCCGCGCCTCGAGCCACTCTCCGACGAACGGCGGGATCGCGTCGGACTGCGAAACACGTCCCGAGCTCCACAGCAGAAGCAATGACAAAGCGTGTTTGCACGGAAACTTCCGGCTCGGGCACGAACACTTGTACGCCGGACCGGACACGGCGACGATCGTTTGATACGGCTTTGCGCCGCTCCCCTGGCAAAAGCCCCACAGCGCCACATCGTGCGACCCCGTCTCCCGCCATCGACTCGCGAGCGGGCGTGCTGCGCTGAACGAGCCCGAGTCCGGCGCGAGAGCACGGACCTGCTCCTCGGTCCAGGGCGCCGTCATGCCACGACCGTACGCGGGCCCCCTGACAATTTTTTGGCGTCAGGCGCGCCTGTCATGGAGTCCTCGCTTGAGTTCGATCTCGATCGTGGTGCTTCCGCTGCCGGGTTGCGCGGGTGCGGCGGAGTCGTAGGTGTGACCGGTCGGTGTCGTCGACCGAATGCGC
>JAJFUQ010000144.1 GCA_021372355.1 Nocardiaceae bacterium
TCACATTCGACGACCTCGACGTCGAGCCCCGCTTCATCTCGATCGCCGAAAGCGATCGGCCCGTCATTCAGCTTCCGATCGCAAACTCGCTGGTACATGCCCCGACGGCGGCGGTGATTTACCAGTTTGCCGAGGTGGTCCTCGCGGGCCGTGACACCCGGGTGCACGACCTCGAGCAGCCCGTTTTCGCCTGGCGGTAGGCGGCCGGGGGAGATTCTCGGGAATGGATGCGGACCACGGTCCGTTTGAGCTAGTGTCGGGTGAGGCAGCGACGCCCCGCCCAAGACCCCCACTAGTGTCGCGTTTCGTTAATTGGTTTTCGGTTGGGCTTTCTTCAGGATTTCTTCGGCGGTCTTGGTCCATACGAAGGGGTGTTTGCGGTCGTTCCAGCCGTTGATGAATGCTCGGATCTTCGCGTTGAGGTCTGTGACTGAGGTGAACACGCCACGCCGGATTGCCTGTCGGTCGATGATGCCGAACCAGACCTCGACGAGGTTGAGCCACGATCCTGAGGTCGGGGTGAAGTGGACGTGGATGTTCGGGTGCTCGTCGAGCCAGTCGCGGACTTCGGCCTTCTTGTGGGTGGCGTAGTTGTCCATCACCAGGTGCAGTTCCTGGTCGCCGTAGGCGCGGTCGATCTGCCGCAGAAACGACAAGAACTCCTGGTGGCGGTGTCGGGGCTTGACTGCCGCGGTCACCTGCCCGGTCGCGATCTCCAAGGCTGCGAACAGTGTGGTGGTGCCGTTGCGTTTGTAGTCGTGGGTATGCCGTTCGATCTGCCCTGGCTTCATCGGCAGCATCGGCGCGGTGCGATCGAGGGCCTGGATCTGGCTTTTCTCGTCCACGCACAACACGATCGCGTTCTCCGGCGGATTCAGATACAGGCCAACGATATCGGTGACCTTGGCAACCAGTTGCGGATCGGTGGAGAACTTGAACGTCCCCGACCGCCACGGCTGCACCCCGTACTCACGCCACGCCCGCGCGACGGTGGCGTTCCCGATCCCGAGGTGGCGGGCCAACAGACGCGACGACCAGTGGGTCACCCCGTACTTCTTCGGCGGTGGCCTCAACGTCGCCGACACGACCTCCCCGTGATCGAGATGCCTTGGGCGACCGGGCCTTTCAGCATCGAGAAGACCATCGAGGCCGTCATGAAGATAGCGAGAACGCCACTTGAGCACGGTCGGTACCGACGTGCCGACGACCTCGCTGATCCGCGAGTTGGCCAACCCTTGCGCGGCAAGGGCCACGATCCGCGCCCGACGTACCACACCCGCAGGTGTCGACGTCGACCGCAGCAGCCGATCTAGTTTGTCAGCATCGCCATCACGCAAGCCCAGCGCTGGAGCCGGAGAATTCGCGACAGCGTCCCTTTGAGTGGTGGACTTCGGATCGGCGGAGTACTTCACGCGTGCGATCAACGAATCCTGTTACAAATTAACCGATTTGGTGTTGTTTGGCAACCGCAGCCGCAGCCTCCTTCTTCACGATCACTTTCTGCAGCTCGACCATCGACACCTCCGACATATAGCGGCGGGTCACCTGCCACTCGTCATGAGCCTCGATCACTACCGCGGTCGCCAACCGCAAAAACGCGGGCGGATTCGGAAAGATCTCGACCACATCAGCACGCCGCTTGACTTCCTTGTTCACCCGTTCCAACGGATTGTTCGACCAGATCTTCTGCCAATGCGCCTGCGGGAACGAGGTGAACGCCAGCACATCCGCCTTCGCCTCCACCATCATCGCCGCCGCCTTCGGGCACGACGACTCCAACGACGCAACCACCTGATCCCACTGCGCCTCAAGCTCTTTGGGATCATCATGCACGAAGATCGTGCGGATCGCCGCCGTCACCACCGGCGACTGCTTGCGCGTCACCGCCGTGTGCAGATTCCGCATGAAATGCACCCGACACCGCTGCCACGACGCGAACTGAAACTGCTGCGCCACAGCAGATTTCAACCCGGCATGCGCATCAGAAATCACCAAATGCACCCCCGACAGGCCACGCGCCTTCAACGACACCAGAAACTCCCGCCAGAACTCGAACGACTCACTGTCCCCGACCGCGGTCCCCAACACTTCCCGGGTCCCCTCGATCGACACCCCGGTGGCCACCACCAAGGCCTGAGAGACCACGTGCGCCCCGACCCGCACCTTGCAATAGGTGGCATCCAGGAA
>JAJFUQ010000145.1 GCA_021372355.1 Nocardiaceae bacterium
GCGTTGACCATGTACTCGACCGAGTCGGCGATGATCTCGCGCGAGGGGAGCGAGTAGAGCATGCCGCCGTGACCCATCGCGATGCCGTCATCGACGGCGATCGTGTGGAACTCGCGGGGGACACCACCAGCGGCGCGTACAGCTTCGGCGACGATCTCGCCGACGTCCTTGAGGTGGACGTGGCCGGGGACGAACTGGGTGTAGGAGTTCGCAATCGCGACGATCGGCTTGCCGAAATCGCTGTCGGTCATGCCGGTCGCGCGCCAGAGTGCGCGGGCACCCGCGGCGTTGCGTCCTACGGTGGTGGTTCGGGATCGGAGCTGAGGCACGGATACAAATCTACCGGGCGCAAATCGACGAGTGTTTCGCGGAGTTCGATCATCGGGCACTGGTACGTTCACCGCCATGCCGGATATTGCGACATCAGTGAAGGAACTGTTCCTCAACCCCAGCACCTATGACCCGACGCAGTTCGACGACGAGACCCGTCGCCTGCTGCGCGCGACGATCGACTACTTCGAGGGCGTCGGCAAGCAGGAGTTGCTTCGCCGCGACCACGACGCCGAGTTCACCGCAGACTTCATCGCGTTCTCCAAGCGTGAGAAGCTCTTCTCCACGTTCCTCACGCCCGCCGCATGGGCGGGCGGAGACCCGAACCGTCGCTGGGACACGTCCCGCAACGCGGCTCTCAGTGAGATCTTCGGTTTCTACGGGCTGGCGTACTGGTACGCCGAGCAGGTCACGATCCTCGGCCTCGGTCCGATCTGGATGAGCGACAACGATGCCGCCAAGAAGAAGGCCGCGGACGATCTCGCGGCCGGCGATGTCATGGCGTTCGGTCTGTCGGAGCGTGCGCACGGTGCGGACATCTACAACACCGACATGCTGCTCACCCCGGATGGCAAGGGCGGTTTCACCGCCACCGGCACCAAGTACTACATCGGCAACGGCAACGTCGCGAGCATGGTGTCGGTGTTCGGGCGACGCACTGACCTCGAAGGACCGGACGCTTACGTGTTCTTCGCGGCCGACAGTCGGCGCTCGAACTACCACCTCATCGAGAACGTCACGCACGGCCAGATGTATGTGAGCACGTTCCACCTCGAGGACTATGTGGTCACCGAAGAGGACATCCTGCACACCGGCAAGGAAGCATTCGCTGCGGCGCTGAACACCGTCAACATCGGGAAGTTCAACCTGTGCAGTGGTTCGGTCGGCATGGTCGAGCACTCGTTCTACGAGGCGATCACCCACGCGAACAACCGCATCCTGTACGGCAATCCGGTCACCGACTTCTCGCACGTTCAGGCCAACTTCGTCGAGGCGTTCTCGCGCATCGTCGCCATGAAGCTGTTCAGCAACCGCTCGATCGACTACTTCCGTAGCGCGAGCCTCGAAGACCGTCGTTACCTGCTCTTCAACCCGATGACCAAGTCGAAGGTCACGTCGGAGGGTGAGAAGGTCATGACGCTGCTCCTCGACGTCATGGCGGCGAAGGGCTACGAAAAGCGCACGTACTTCCACCAGGCCAACCGCTTCATCGGCTGGCTGCCGCGCCTCGAGGGCACGGTGCACGTCAACGTCGGGCAGATCCTCAAGTTCATGCCGAACTACCTGTTCAACCCGAAGGAGTACCCGGCGATTCCGACGCGCGACGACGCGGCGGACGACTCGTTCTTCTGGGCGCAGGGTCCCGTCGGCGGTGCCGGCAAGATTCAGTTCGAAGACTGGACGAAGGCGTACGAGCGCAACCTGTCTACGCCGAACGTCGCGGTCTTCTACGAACAGGCCAAGGCGCTCAAGGACCTCCTCATCACCGCGGCACCGAGTGCCGAGCAGCAGAAGGACCTCGACTTCCTGCTGGTGATCGGGCACCTGTTCTCGCTCATCGTCTACGGCCAGCTGATCCTGGAGCAGGCCGAGCTGCTCGGTCTCGATGCCGACGTCGTTGACGAGATCTTCGCCGTTCAGGTTCGCGATTACTCGGCTTACGCGGTCGAGCTGCACGGCAAGTCGGCGACGACGGACGCGCAGCGGGCGTGGGCTCTCGGCGCGGTTCGCGCTCCGGCGGTCGACGCCGAGCGCACCACGCGGGTGTGGGAGCAGATCAAGGCGTTCGACGGCGCCTACGAGATGCAGCCGTAGTTCTTCGAAATGACAGTCTGCCCAGGTGCTTTTCTGCGCCTGGGCAGACTTGTTTCAGTGCGCCATCTCGTAGGCCGGTAGATCTATCGCGCCCGCCTTGGCGAACTCGGCGGCGAAGAGCGACCGCATCGGCCAGCGGTTCATCGCGCGGATCGAGGCTCGGCCGAGGGCGATCTCGAATCGAGTCCCCGGTGCGAAACCGCGCGTCCCCATGGGCGGCAGATTCTGTGCCTCCGTGACAAACGGCCGCATGATCGCGTCGTAGTTGCGAAGCGCGGTCTCGACGTCGTGGCGGTCGAGTTCGCCGGCGAGTACGTACGCACCGACCAGCGCCAACGTGGTCCCGAGACCGGTCAGCGCGGTCGGGCAGTAGCCAGCGTCGCCGACGAGCGCGACGCGGCCATTCGTCCAATTTTGCATCCGCACCTGCGCCAGCGAGTCGAACGCGTAGTCCGGTGCGGCGCGCATCTCGCGCAAGAGTTGCGGGATGAGCCAACCTGATCCGGCGAAGCGTTCCTCGAAGAACCGCCATTGAGCTTCCGGGTCCCGTCGGTCGAGCTCGACATTCGCGCGCACACTCAGGCCGGCCTTCACCTCGATGGAATTGTGCGAGGGTCGCACCGTCGCCACCAGACCACCCGTCTGGTTGTGCATGAGGAACCAGCCGCCGATGGATTGGTCCACCGCTGCGGTGAACCAGGTCGTCTGGATGCCGATCGGCCGGACGTCGACATCAGCGAAAGCGGCCTTCCGAACCGCGGAGTGCAGGCCGTCGGCACCGATGACCAGATCGAACGTCTCGGTCCGGTGCTTCTCGAACGAGACTCTGCCGCCCTCGATGGACGTGACCGTGTCGTCCCAGATGTACGAAACCGACGACGTGGTGGCTTCGTAGAGAACCTTCGCCAGGTCTCCGCGCAGGATCTCGTGGCTCGACACGATCCCATGGCCGCCGAACGCTTCCACGGGCATGACCGCGCGATGGCGGCCGGCGTCGTCGACGTACGCGAGACCGCGTTGATCGAGGAGTTGTGCGGTGACGGCATCGGTGAGACCCATCCGTTCGATGACAGTGCGGCCGGCGCCGCGTAGATCGACGGTCTGCCCACCGGCTCGCAGACTCGGCGCGCGCTCGACAACGGTGACGTCATGCCCTTGGCGGGAGAGGAGGAGAGCGCACGCGGGGCCGGCGATGCTGGCTCCCGAAATAAGAATTCGCATAGTGCGAATGTACGGCGTACTGGTGCATCACAGCTACACTGTTTACATGCTTCAATGCGTAAAGTGCACTAGGGCGGTGGGGAGGTGAACCGGGCGGAAGAGATCGCTGCGGTCCTCTCGGAACGCATCTCCTCGGGCCGTCTGCGGCCGGGCGATCGCGCGCCCTCGACGCGAACGATCATGCGCGATTTCGGCGTCGCGATGGCTACCGCGACCCGAGTTCTCGCCTTGTTGCAAGACGCTGGTGTGGTGGCGTCGACGCCGGGGCGCGGGAGTGTTGTGCTTGCGCCGAACGAACCAACGCGCGCCGAGCCTGAGTTGACGGTCGAAACAGTGGTGGCCGCCGCTGTGCGGATTGCCGACGACGAGGGCCTCGAGGCCGCTTCGATGCGCCGGGTCGCCAGCGAAGTCGGGGTCGCGACGATGGCGCTCTACCGGTTTGTCGCCGGGCACGACGATCTGGTGCTTCGAATGATGGATCTCGCCTGCGCCGACCTGACATTCACGGAGCCAGAGCCGAGCCACTGGCGAGAACGACTCGACTGGCTCACGCGTCAGTTCTGGCAGTGCCTTCGCCGCCACCCTTGGCTGGCAAGTGCCATGTCGATGACGCGGCCACAGCCACTTCCCAACGCCCTGCCGTACTCGGAGGCGGTCATCGACGCATTCCGAACGGCTGGTTTCTCGCCAACCGACTCGCTGACGATGCACCTGGGACTGATGAATCTCGTGCGCGGACTGGCGGAAACCGTCGAGATCGAGATCGCCGATCAAGCCGCGACCGGGATGACCAACGACGAATGGGCCGACACACAGACCGACTCATTGCTCGAACTCATGCCGAGTGATCGGTTCCCGCGGATGCGCGAACTGGTCCAGCAGGATTACCCCTACGACCACGACACCATCTTCGAAACGGGCGTCAGGTGCTTTCTCGACGGAGTGGCCTGGCAGGCCAGTCAGTCGAGCGACGCGAGGTAGTCCTTGAGCGCCTGCAGGAAGGCGGGTTCGTCCTCGCGGTGCGGCCAGTGGCCGGCGCCCTTGACGATGAGCGCGGTCGAGCCCTCACCAAGCTTGTCGGGCGTCTGTTCGAACGCCGATGCCGGGACGAGGTCTGCCGTACCGCCGACCACGAGACCGCGTTTGTCGATCTTGTGGGCCGCGCGACCCCCTTGGCCGGTGAACGCGCGGTAGTAGGCGAGTGCACCGTCGAGGTTGCTCGGGTTCTCCGCGAAGCACGCCTTGACGTCGGCGAGCGTCTGGTTGCGTTCCGGGCCGTACCAGTTCGGCGCCCAGCGCCGGTATTCGTCGGCGATGTACTTGAAGTCGTTGCGCTGCACCCACTGCCGCGCGAACGGCAGACGCAGTTCGGCAAAGTGGCGGGCGTCCCAGGCCGTTTTCGGTCCCGGCTTGATGAGGCTCAGGTGGGGGATGGCCACGACGACCATCCCTCGAACACGTTCCGGGGTGTACGCGGCCGCTCCGTACGTGAGGGCTGCGCCCCAGTCGTGTCCAACGACGACCGCTTGGTCTTCGCCGAGCGCGTCGAGCAGGCGCGAGGTCTCGAAGGCAAGCGTCTTGCTCTTGTAGTCCCGGCCTTCGACAACGGTGTCGGGGTGGTAGCCGCGCAGCCACGGGGTGATCGTGCGGTATCCGGCCGCGGCCAGGTGTTCGGCGGTCGAAGTCCAACCGTGCGGGGTGTCCGGGTAGCCGTGCCAGAGAATGACCAGAGGGCCCGTTCCACGCTCGGCGTAAACGAAAGTCTGCCCATCGGCGGTGGTCGCACGCAACCAGTTCATAGGGCTCATTCCAGCACGCTCTACACCGCCGCGGCGGCGACTTCGGCGGTCTTGAGTCGAGTCTCGCGCGTGCGAAGCTTCGCGATCGCGACACCAATCACGAGCACTGCGCCGCCGATGCACTGGACCGAGGTGATCGTCTCGCCGAGGAGTAACCAGGCAAAGACGACTGCGAAGAGAACCTCGCTCAGAAGGATCACGGAGGACAACGTCGAACCCAGGGCGGCAACGGCCGCGACACCGGTGAGATACGCGAACGCGGTCGCGACGACGGCGAGCGGGAGGAAAGCCGCCCACCAGGGCAGTTCGTGGGAACCGAGCGTGACCGGACCGGCGCTGACTGCGAAGTCGACGACTCCGAGCGCCGACAACGTGCCGACAATTGCGGCGCCAACGAGCAGTCCGACCACGGTGAATCCGATGGGGTCAGCATCCGAATTGTCGGTGGACAACAGGAAGAACCCGACTTGGCCGATCATCGATGCCACTGCCCATGCGACGCCGATCGGGTCGATGCCGGAGCCGCCGAACGGATTGATGACGAGGACTGCGCCGGCGATCGCAAGGGCGGCACCCGCCAGCGTCGTCGAACTCTGTGGGACCTGTCGCACCAGCCACTCCCACAAGATGACCACCACCGGCGCACAGAACTGGATCATGAGCGTCACGCCGACCGGGAGGCGGGTCAGCGACAGGAAGAACGTCGTCTGCGCGAGCGCGACCGCGAAGAACCCGTACGCGACGGCGGACCGGCCGGGCCACTTCCGCGATGCGCCGGTCAGCAGGCCGATGACGAGCAGCACCGAAGCGGCACCGACACAGCGCAGGATCGAGGCGGCGCCGGGTGACCAACCGGCCGCCATGAGCGACTTCGCGAACGGGCCAGAGAAACCGAAGCACATCGCCGAGGCGATCGGCAGCAAAAGCGGCGCGGCGAATCGGCGGGAATTCCTCATATCATCCCATGTTAGGGGATGGCGCCAAAGACACCGACGGGCACACGTCTCGGTCGCGCGGGGATCTATGGGGCCGTAGAGCCAGGTGCTCGACGTGACTCTTGACGGTGCAAGCGCGGCTTCGATAATCTCCATTATCGAATAACGGCCGTTATTGAAGTCGAAGGGCAACGCCATGGGTGGTTTCGATCTGGTGATCCGGGGCGGATCCTTCTTCGACGGAACCGGTGCTCCATCCGCGATTCGCGACGTAGGAGTACGCGCGGGGCGGGTGGCGGCGATCAGCGCCGAACCTTTGGCGACGGAGGGAGCGGTGGTCGTCGACGCTGAGGGCCTGTGGGTGATGCCGGGCCTTATCGACGTCCACACGCACTACGACGCTGAGGTGTTGGTTGCCCCCGGGCTTTCGGAGTCGGTGCGCCACGGCGTCACGACCGTGGTCTTCGGGAACTGTTCCCTTTCCACCGTGTACGCGTCCCCCGACGACTGTGCGGACCTGTTCTCGCGGGTTGAAGCCTTGCCGTGGGACGCTGTCCATTCGGCGGTCAAGGAACACCAGACCTGGACAGGTCCACACGGCTACGTCGAGGCACTCGAGTCTCGACCTCTGGGCCCTAACGTGGCGGCGTTCATCGGCCACTCCGACATCCGCGCGGCGGTCATGAGCCTGGATCGAGCCACCGATCCAGACGAACGCCCGACTCCCGCGGAGTTGGGCCGGATGCGAGCGATGCTGACCGACGCGCTCGACGCCGGGTTCCTCGGATTGTCGACCGTAAGAAGTTCGTTCACGAAGTTGGACGGCGTGCGTTACCCGTCGCGCCAACTTCCCTCCACCTACGCAACCTGGCGGGAGTACCGCGCGCTGAACCGCGTACTCCGCGACCGCGGGCGCGTGCACCAGTGCACGCCCAACGCGGCCCGCAAGGCCGAGATGAGCAAGTTCTTTACCCAGAGCGCTGGTCGAGGCAGGGCGCCCTTGAAGACCACGATGCTCGCTGCAGCAGACCTCAAGGCCGATCCGAAGCTGATCTGGATGATGACCAAGGCGACGGCGTTGCTGAACCGGGTGATTGCCTCGGACTTGCGCTGGCAGCACCTGCCAGTGCCGTTCGAGGTGTACGCCGATGGCATCGACCTGGTCGTCTTCGAAGAGTTCGGCTCGGGTGCCGCGGCACTCAACGTGCGCGATGCGGTCAAGCGCGGCAAGTTCGTGGACACGGAGGCTTACCGCCGCCAGTTCCGCAAGGACTTGGAGCAACGGTTCGGGCCGAAGCTGTGGCACCGTGACCTGTTCGACGCTGACATCGTCAGCTGTCCGGACGCCGGGGTGATCGGCAAGTCGTTCGGCCGCGTCGCCCAGGAGCGGGGCATTCATCCCGCTGACGCCTTCCTTGACCTGGTGGTCGCCCATGGTGCCGCCTTGCGCTGGCGCACCACAATCGCCAACCACCGGCCCCGCGTGCTCGACAAGATCGCGGACAACCCTCAGATCCAGATGGGTTTCGCCGACTCCGGCGCCCACCTGCGCAACATGGCGTTCTACAACGCCGGACTGCGCCTGCTCGGGCGAGTCAAGCAGTCCGCCGAGGACGGCCACGAGTTCCTCAGCGTCGAACGTGCCGTGCACCGGCTCACCGGCGAACTCGGCGACTGGTACGGACTGGACGCCGGCTCCCTCCGCCTGGGGGACCGCGCCGACATCGCCGTCATCGACCCCGCCGGGCTCTCGGAGGCCTCGGCCGACTACGCCGAAGCCATTCTCGACGGGCTCGGGGGCGCCTCCCGCATGGTCAACCGCAATGACAACGCAGTGGCCGCAACCGTCGTGGGCGGACACGTCGTCTACCGCTACGGCACCTTCGCCGAGGGCTTCGGCACAACGCGACGCTACGGGTCTTTCCTGCGCGCAGAGAGGGCACAGTCGTGATCTCAGCCCCAATCCCCATCAACCGCCGGATACCCCGCTCCGAGGTCCGCGAGCGGCTCTTGCGAGCGGCCTCCACGGTGTTCGCCGAACGCGGCTTCGCCGGAGCCACCATGCAGCAGGTCGCGGCCGCCGCCGGGTTCACCACCGGTGCGCTGTACTCCAACTTCGCGAACAAGGACGACTTGTTCTTCGAGCTCTTCGACCGGGAGGTGACCGGGCGCATCGCATCAGTACGAGCAATCCTCGGCCAGGCCGACCTCACGGTCATCAACGAGGCGACCGCACTCGCAGCCGGCCAGCAAATGACCGCCGCGATGCAGCAGAGCCGCGAATGGCAGCTGCTGTTCACCGAGTTCTGGCTTCGCGCCACCCGCGACGACCAGCTACGCGAGCGATGGGTGAAGAAGCGCCGCGACTACCACCAGCAGCTGACCGAGTTGGCGGACGAAGCGCTCACCGGCTGGGGTGCAGGCGCAGCTGTCTCCGCACGCACTCTCATGTTCACCATGCTGGCGCTCAACAACGGCCTCGCCATCGAAGAGCTCGCCGATCCGGGCAGCGTTCCAGCCGACACGATCGGGACTGTCCTGGTCCGCTTACTGGGTCTCCAATCCAACACCACCGGGTGAGGAGAAGCGCGTGACCACTGAGAACACATCGTCACTAAGGCGGTGGCGTGTCGGTAGCCCGATTCGCGACGTGGCCGGTCGCACCAGCTCCGAGCCGGCAACAGGCGGTGCAGGAACCGTCATGTCCGTCGATGGTGTCGACCTGCACGTTCGCGTGGACGGCCCGGTCCAGGGACGTGCCCTCCTGATGCTGCACGGCTTCGGTGCCTCCACAGCATGGTTCGACCAACTCGTTGCCCGCCTGCCGGAATACCGGATCATCCGGATCGACCTCCTCGGACACGGCGGTTCTGCACGCCCTGCGTCTGGCTACGACCCCGACAACCAAGGTCGGCTCTATGCGCGCCTGCTCTCCGAGTTGGACCTGAACGGCGTCACGGTTGTCGGCCACTCGATGGGCAGCATCTTCGGAGTGGCCACCGCCGAGCACAGCACCCGCGTCACCCGGCTCGTGCTGATGGGCGAAGGGCCCGACACCAGCACCGGGACGCTGCCACCAGGCGAGTGGGTGATTCACACCCAGTGGATCGGCCCGATCCTGCAGCAACATGGTCCCGTGTTCGTCACCAGGAGCGTGGTCCGGCGAGCATTCGCGGCGGGCTTCGACATGGCCACCGCATTCACCAACCCAAGTCAGGGTCTCGACGATGCACGCAGCCTGAACCACCCCGCCTTCACCCAATCCATGAAGCAGCGGCAGGTGTGGACCAGGCGGCTTGGTCTGGACGCACGGCTGGCGAATCTCGCACTGCCGGCGCTCGTCATCTTCGGCAGAGAAGACCGCTTCTACAACGTGGACGCCTCACTGGCGCGCTACCGGGCAGTGCGAACGATCACGACCACGGTCCTTGAACACGTGGGGCACTCACCGATGATCGAGGCGCCCGACCGCGTCGCTGATCTGATCCGCACGTTCCTCTCCACCGGCGAGACACTGCCGGGAATCCAACCTGAAACCGCCGACTCAGAAAGACGCAGCGATGACCTTCGACCTTAGGACGCCCGCGTCCTCCGCACCGATGACCGTGACGACGGACCCGGAAAGCCGATTTGCGGCTTTGGCCGCGATGCTCAGCGAGCGGTCAACGTGCCGACAGTTTCTATCGGACCCGGTTGCGCGTGAGGTGATCGAGCAGTTGTTGCAGCTGGCCCAGCGCACTCCTTCGTGGTGCAACACTCAGCCGTGGCACGTGATCGTGACCGAGGGCCCAGGTACCGAGCGGTTCCGCCAGGAATTGCTCGCCCATGTGAGCGGCGCCGTACCGGAACCGGACTTCGCCTTTCCTGCCCAGTACAGCGGGGTCCGCCAAGATCGGCGGCGCGACTGCGGGCAGCAGCTGTACGAGAGTGTCGGTGTCGCCCGGGGTGACCATGCTGGGAAACTGAGGCAGGCGATGCGCAATTTCGAGTTCTTCGACGCACCGCATGTCGCGGTCCTTACGACGGCCGCTGAACTGGGGACGTACGGGGCGGTCGACTGCGGGCTCTACATCAGCACATTCTTGCTGGCCGCGCACAGCCTGGGCTTGGCCACGGCACCGCAAGCCGCGTTGGCGGCGTATTCGCCCTTCCTTCATGACCACTTCGACATACCGGACGATCGGAAGGTGGTCGTGGGAATTCCATTCGGCTACGCCGACACGGACCATCCAGTCAACGCGTTTCGCACGTCACGTGCCGATCTCGCCGATGTGGTCACCTGGCACACCTGCTGATCGAGGGAATGTCGACTCGTGATGGTCAGGTCTGTCCCGGGAAGGCGTATGTCTCCGGTGTGAGCTTGAGGGCCCGACGCCACTTCGCCATTCGAATGGCCGATTCGGTGACTGCGGTGACCGCGGTCGCGATCGTGTCGGGGCTGTCCGCACGCTCGGCGACCCCGCGCCATGCGGTCGCGGTGTCGGACTCTGCGGCGATCGCAGCGGCACCGGCGGACTCGACGTCGTTGACCAGGTCCGGGAGCGAATAACCCGCTTGGGCCTCGAGTCCGTCGGCCCCCGCACGGGTCAGGAGCGCGATGGTGGCGTCACGTCGCGCGCGGTGCGCCGCGAGATCTTCCGTGGCCAGGTCTTCGTTCGGTCCGGCAAACGCCTCGATCACCCCGTACGCGAAGATCGCGGCGTGCTCGGTCTCCAGCGCGAGGCGGAGGGCGTTGAGTTCGGGCTCTCTCATGCGCGCACCGTCCTCGCCTGCGCTCCTCGCTGCGTTCCTCGCTGCGCTCCGGTACTCGCTGCGATGCTCCGGTCGTCCTCCTTGCGCGGGCTCATGCCAGCAACACCTCGATCTGGACGGCGCACGCAGCGCTGATGGATGCCAGTAGGCCGGCGCGATAGCCGTGCGTCTTCCGTGCGGCCGCGGCCGCATCCTGCTGGGACCTGCGCAGCAACGTCGGCAGGTCGCCGGTGAACGAGATGTCGGCGGGCGTCGAGGTCGGAGTGGTCGTCGACGATGGTTTGGCCAACCGGGCGATCTCGGCCTCGAGGGCCTCCGCGTGCGCGGTCCGCTGAGCGGCGATCTCGGTCAGCGCGTCGTGGTCTTCGGGATTCGTGGTGATCGCGGAGGTCGCGAAATCGGCGTCGAACCGCGCCTGAGCAGCGAGTTCGATGAAGGGGTCGGGAGGTGGTGGGGTTGCCTTCTGCTCCCGTCCGCAGCCGGCCGCGACGACGACTGCGCCGACCATCGGAATTTGCAGCGCCTGCCGCCTCGTGATCCGCACCCGACCATCCTGCCTCGCGCGCCGCCGCCACGGTCGCCCGGACTCGGCCGGTGAAATATGGCGTTACCCTTATGTTGTCCTCCACCGAGAGTGCGGACTCCGCGCTGCTCGGGGCGTCACAACTGAACCCGACAACTGAAACCTAGATCGGCAGGCACATGAATATCGACATCGCTGCACTGCGTGCGATCGAGACGGACAAGGGAATCCCTCTCGACACCGTCATCGCCGCAATCCAGACCGCACTGCTGACTGCTTACAAGCACACCGAGGGCCATCAGCCCGACGCGCGTATTGACGTCAATAAGAAGACCGGCCTTGTCCGCGTGATGGCACGCGAGACCGACGCCGACGGCAACCTCATCTCCGAGTACGACGACACCCCGGAAGGGTTCGGCCGGATCGCCGCGATGACCGCACGGCAGGTGATCGTGCAGCGTTTGCGCGATGCCGAGCAGGACAAGGTCTTCGGCGAATACGCCACCCATGAGGGTGAGATCGTCTCTGGTGTCCTGCAGCGCGATACCCGGGCGAACACCCGCGGTTTCGTCGTCGTGCGAATCGGCACCGACGCGAACGGCACGGACGCCGTCATCCCCTCGGCGGAGCAGGTGCCGGGGGAGCGCTACGACCACGGTGAGCGCATCAAGTGCTACGTCATCGATGTCTCGCGCGGCCAGAGCGGCACCCGCGTGACGCTGTCGCGCACCCACCCGAACCTTGTTCGGAAGCTTTTCGCGTTCTACGTTCCGGAGATCGCCGACGGTTCGGTCGAGATCGTTTCGGTCGCGCGCGAAGCCGGTCACCGGTCGAAGATCGCGGTTCGTTCCAAGATCGGCGGGCTCAACGCCAAGGGCGCCTGCATCGGTCCGATGGGTCAGCGAGTCCGCAATGTCATGAGCGATCTGTCGGGCGAGAAGATCGACATCATCGACTACGACGAAGACCCCGCGAAGTTCGTCGGGAATGCTTTGTCGCCGTCGAAGGTTGCATCAGTGACCGTCGTGGATGCGCAGGCGAAGGCCGCTCGGGTCGTCGTTCCCGACTTCCAGTTGTCGCTGGCGATCGGCAAGGAAGGCCAGAACGCGCGGCTCGCAGCACGTCTGACCGGGTGGCGAATCGACATCCGCAGCGACGCCGAGACGCAACCCCAGCATTAGGCGGACGGCGTCGGACAAGATGCCGACGCCAACACCCGGCCAGTTTCGGTTCTCCAGCATTTCGGCGGTACAGTAAACAGTGGTTCAACATAGCTCTCCGGTATCCGCACATGCACCGGGTCCCATTCGGACGTGTGTCGGGTGCCGTACGCGCGTGTTGGCCGTCGATTTGCTTCGGTTCGTGGCACGTTCTTCCGGCGACGGAATTGCGGTGGTCCCCGATCCGGCGCGCAGACTCCCGGGTCGCGGTGGATGGATTCATCGCAGTACCGAGTGTCTGCAGAATGCAGAACGACGCCGAGCATTCGGCAGGGCACTGAAGGTGTCCGGCCGGTTTGATCTCGCCGAACTGGAGAGGGAACTCTCTCGCTAAGCCGATCAGGCCGACGAGCACTGAAGGTGTGAAAACACCTCGACAGAAGAGGCAACAGCAAACATGAGTACACCGTGAAGCACCAGCAATGAGCGTGCACCGGAAGTAAACCGAGGCCGCGCGGGCACCGAAGAAGGTAGCCACGCTCGGCCTCTTAGTGAGGAGAGCAGTGGCAGGAAAGCCCCGCGTACACGAGTTGGCGAAGGAACTCGGCGTTACGTCCAAAGAACTCATGGGCCGGCTCAAAGAGCAAGGCGAGTTCGTCAAATCAGCTTCATCGACCATCGAAGCACCGGTCGCCCGACGACTGCGTGAGTCGTTCGGTGGCTCGAAGCCCAGCCCGGCAGCCCCGGCGGCGTCGTCCGTCTCGGAGTCTGCTGCTCCGCGCCCGGCTGGCCCCCGTCCGGGTCCGCGGCCTGCGCCGTCGCGCCCGGCCGAACCTGAACCGCAGGTAGTTCCGCCGGCCGCAGCTGCTGCACCGGCTCCGGCTGCGCCGCCTGCCCGTCCGTCAACGCCGGAGTTCACTCCGGCTCCGCGTCCGAACGTTGCTCCTGGTCCGCGACCGGCGAGCGCCGCACCCGGCCCGCGTCCGAACGTTGCTCCCGGCCCCCGTCCGGGTGGCGCTGCTCCTGGTCCGCGCCCCGGTGGCGCTGCTCCCGGCCCGCGTCCGGGTGGCGGAGCCGTCCCCGGCCCGCGTCAGCCGCGCGTCGGCAACAACCCCTTCTCTTCTGCTCCGGCACCCGAGCGCGCTCCGCGTCCGGCTCAGCCCGGTGGCGGTGCTCCGCGTCCGCAGCATCCGGGCGGCCCCCGTCCGGGACCCGGCAGCGAGCGCGGCCCGCGCCCGGGACCTGGTGGCATGCCCCCGCGTCCTCCGGCCGGTGCCGGCGGTCCGCGTCCTAACCCAGGCTCGATGCCTCCGCGTCCGAACCCGGGTGCGATGCCGCAGCGTTCGGCGCGTCCCGCGCCGGGTGCTGGTGGCGGTCGTCCCGGCGGTCCGGGTCGTCCGAGTGGTCCCGGTGGCGGCGGCGGTCGTCCGGGTGGTCCCGGTGGCGGTGGTTTCCGTCCCGGTGGTCCGGGCGCTGGTGCCGGTGCTGGTCGCCCAGGTGGTCCCGGTGGCGCCCCAGGTGGCGGTGGCTTCCGTCCGGGTGGCACGGGTGGCCCTCCCGGTGGCGGCGGCGGCCCCGGTGGTCGTGGTCGTGGCGGCGGTGCCGCTGGTGCCTTCGGTCGTCCGGGTGGCGCGCCGAAGCGCGGTCGTAAGTCGAAGCGTCAGAAGCGCCAAGAGTACGACTCGATGCAGGCACCGTCGATCGGTGGCGTGCGTCTGCCGCGCGGAAACGGCGAGGTCATCCGCCTCGCTCGTGGAGCTTCGCTGTCGGACTTCGCCGAGAAGATCGACGCGAACCCGGCCGCACTCGTCCAGGCTCTCTTCAACGAGGGCGAGATGGTGACTGCGACGCAGTCCGTCGGCGACGAGTTGCTCGAGCTCATGGGCAGCCTGATGAACTACACCGTTCAGGTCGTCAGCCCGGAGGACGAGGACCGCGAGCTTCTCGAAGGCTTCGACCTCACCTACGGCGAGGACGCGGGCGACGAGGAAGATCTCGTCATCCGTCCGCCGGTCGTGACCGTCATGGGTCACGTCGACCACGGTAAGACCCGACTGCTGGACACGATCCGTAAGGCCAACGTCCGTGAGGGCGAGGCCGGTGGAATCACCCAGCACATCGGTGCCTACCAGGTGCTCACCAACCTCGAAGGCAACGAGCGTCTGATCACCTTCATCGACACCCCGGGTCACGAGGCGTTCACCGCCATGCGTGCTCGTGGTGCGAAGGCCACCGACATCGCGATCCTCGTGGTCGCGGCCGACGACGGCGTCATGCCGCAGACGGTGGAAGCGATCAACCACGCACAGGCTGCTGACGTGCCGATCGTGGTCGCGGTCAACAAGATCGACAAGGAAGGTGCTGACCCGGCGAAGATCCGCGGCCAGCTCACCGAGTACGGTCTCGTCGCCGAGGAGTACGGCGGTGACACGATGTTCGTCGACATCTCGGCCAAGCAGGGCACCAACATCGATGCTCTTCTCGAGGCCGTGCTGCTGACTGCCGACGCGTCGCTCGACCTGCGTGCGAACCCCGACATGGACGCCCAGGGTGTGGCCATCGAAGCGCACCTCGACCGCGGTCGAGGTCCGGTTGCCACCGTCCTCATCCAGCGCGGAACGCTCCGCGTCGGTGACTCGGTCGTCGCTGGTGACGCATACGGTCGTGTTCGTCGAATGCTCGACGAGAACGGCGACGACGTCGAGGCGGCACTGCCGTCGCGGCCGGTTCAGGTCATCGGTTTCACCTCGGTTCCGGGTGCAGGTGACAACCTGCTCGTGGTCGAGGAAGACCGCATCGCCCGCCAGATCGCCGACCGTCGTAATGCGCGTAAGCGCAACGCGATGGCCGCGAAGAGCCGCAAGCGCATCAGCCTCGAGAACCTCGATGACGCGCTCAAGGAAACCAGCGAGCTCAACCTCATCCTCAAGGGTGACAACTCCGGTACGGTCGAGGCCCTCGAAGAGGCCCTCATGCAGATCCAGATCGACGACGAGGTTCGCCTCCGCGTCATCGACCGCGGTGTCGGTGGTATCACCGAAACCAACGTCAACCTGGCGGCTGCTTCGAACGCGATCATCATCGGGTTCAACGTCCGTGCGGAGGGCAAGGCGACTGAGCTCGCGAACCGCGAAGGCGTGGAGATCCGGTACTACTCGGTCATCTACCAGGCGATCGACGAGGTCGAGAAGGCCCTCAAGGGCATGCTCAAGCCGATCTACGAAGAGGTCCAGCTCGGCCGCGCCGAGATTCGCGCCCTCTTCCGGTCGTCGAAGTTCGGTCTCATCGCGGGTTGCATGGTTCGCGACGGCATCATGAAGCGCAACGCCAAGGCTCGTATTCTGCGGGACAACAACGTCATCGTAGAGACGACCACGATCGCTTCGCTGCGGCGTGAAAAGGACGACGTCACCGAGGTCCGCGAGGGCTACGAATGCGGTATGACGCTGACCTTCAACGACCTCCGCGAGGGCGACATCATCGAGGCGTACGAGCTGAAGGAAAAGCCGCGCGACTAGTGCGCGGACCCTCATGTTCGTAGGCAGTATGGAAGTGGACATCCTGCTCGGGGATGTCCACTCCCTAAAAGAAAAACGGTCTCTGATCCGGCCGGTCGTCGCTGAGCTCCAACGTTTTGGTGTGAGCGCGGCGGAGACTGGGGATCAGGACCTACACCGCAGAGCTGAGGTCGGTGTGGCCGTCGCAGGCTCGACCATCGGGCACATCACGGATGTGCTCGATCGGTGCGAGCGTGCGATGGTCGCCCACCCGGAGCTTCAGATTCTGTCGGTGCGTCGACGGGTCTTCGGGCCACACGACGAGGATTGATGCAGGAGCGGAGCCTGCGGAGCAACCAGAAGGGATGTGAGGATCGTGGCCGATCAAGCACGTGCTCGCAAGCTGGCTAAGCGGATCTCCACCATCGTGGCCACCGCCATCGAACACGAGGTCAAAGACCCCCGTCTGACGTACGTCACGATCACCGACTGCAAGGTGACCGGGGACCTGCGTGAGGCAACCGTCTTCTACACCGTGCGTGCGGAGAAGCTCGACGGAACACCGGATATCGACGGTGCTGCCGAGGCTTTGAACAAGGCCAAGGGAAAGCTGCGGACGAAGGTGGGCGCTGGCACCGGCGTGCGCTACACCCCGTCGCTGGCCTTCGTTCTGGACACGATCCCAGAAACCTCCAAGCATATGGAGGACCTGCTCGCGAAGGTTCGCGCAGCAGATGAGGAGCTCGCTCGCATTGCGGTCGGCGCCACCCCCGCGGGTGAGCCTGATCCGTACAAGAGCAGCGAGCCTCGTGACGACGAATGATCTGTCGTCTGCAGTAGAACTGCTGCGTGACGCAACATCGGTGGCCGTGCTGTGCCACAGCCAGCCCGACGCGGACTCGATCGGAAGTGGGTTCGCGCTCGCGCTGGCACTCGACCGCCTCGGCGTCAAGGTCCAGGTCACGTTCTCCTATCCGGATCACCTCCCGACGTCACTGGCTGGCATTCCGGGGCAGCGGTTCCTCGTTGCCCCAGATCAGCTCGATACCGCGGACCTGGTGGTCACGGTCGACTGCGGGAGCCCCGATCGGGTCGGCCGACTGCAGCATCTGCTGACCGGTGACGTCCTCGTCATCGACCATCACGCGTCGAATACCGCGTTCGGGTCGGTCAATCTCGTGGACCTGTCCGCGAGTTCGACGACGGAGGTGATCGCGGACCTGCTCGATGCCCTCGGCGCACCGATCGATGCCGATATCGCCCATTGCCTCTACGCGGGCTTGGTGACCGATACGGGTGCCTTCCGGTGGGTCCATCCAGGTACCCACACTCTTGCGGAGCGTCTGCTCGCGACCGGTATAGACGGCGCGGAGATCAGCCGGGCGCTGCTCGACTCACACAGTTTCACCTGGTTGCATCTCGTCGGACACGTTCTGTCGTCGGCGACATTCGTGCCCGAAGCTGCCGGCGGCCGAGGCTTGGTATACGCGATGGCGACCCAGGAGGATCTCGCCGGCACTGCCCCCGAAGACGCGGAAAGCCTGGTCGACCTGGTCCGGACGGCGAGTGAAGCGCTCGTCGCTGCAGTGCTCAAGGAACGTGCCCCGAACTGGTGGACCGTCTCCCTGCGGTCGCGCGGTGGGGTGGAGGTCGCGCCGATCGCGGTCCGGCTCGGCGGCGGCGGTCACCGTTATGCCGCCGGTTACTCGGCCACTGGAACTGCCGATGAAGTGCTGCGGGAGTTGCTCGCGGAGCTCGCGTGAACCCTACGGAGTCGCGACAGATTCTGCGCCTGGCCGTTCCGGCATTTGGCGCTCTCGTGGCCGAACCGCTCTATGTGCTCTATGACCTCGCGGTCGTCGGACGTCTCGGCGCGCAATCACTCGCGGGCATGGCGATCGGTGGACTGATCCTCGCTCAGGTCGGCGCTCAGCTGACCTTCCTCGCCTACGGGACGACGGCTCGATCGGCGCGGTTGTTCGGGTCGGGGGACCGGCGCGGGGCAGCGGGCGAGGGCGTTCAGTCGACGTGGCTTGCGCTCGGAATCGGCATGGCGATCGTCGTGATGATGCAGGTAGTGGCGCAGCCGGTCGCGTTGATCATCGGTGGTCCGGATATTGCGTCGATCGCCGTCGACTGGCTGCGCATCGCGCTCTTCGGCGTCCCGCTCATTCTCGTCGCACTGGCCGGAAGCGGCTGGTTGCGGGGTGTTTCCGACACGGCTCGGCCTCTCGGGTACGTCGCTGCCGGGCTCGTCGTATCGGCGCTCCTGTGCCCGGCTCTCGTTCATGGCTGGCTGATGTTCCCGCACGTCGGCGTGGCCGGTTCCGCGGTCGCGAATGTCGCCGGACAGTCGGTGACGGCGGTTCTCTTCATTCGGGCTCTCCTCGCTGAACGCGTCGAGCTGCGCCCAGACTTCGGCGTCATGCGCGATCAACTGCGCCTCGGCCGCGATCTGATCGTCCGGAGTCTGGGCTTCCAGGTGTGTTTCCTGTCCGCCGGGGCAGTCGCGGCACGGTTCGGTGCGGCGGCCGTCGGTGCGCATCAGGTGGTTCTGCAACTCTGGAATCTCATCGCGCTGCTGTTGGATTCGATCGCCATTGCGGCGCAAGCGTTGGTGGGCGCGGCCCTCGGGAGTGGTCGAGTCGACGAGGCCAAGGCGTTGGCCTGGCGGTTGACGCGGTGGTCGGCGGTGTTGGCGCTCGTGGTGGCCGCCGCCGTCGCATCGCTGTACGGTCTGCTTCCGCCGCTGCTCGCACCGGATGCGACCGTCGTGGCCCGGGCTCACGAGGTGTGGTGGATTCTCGTGGCGCTCATCCCGCTCGGGGGAATTGTCTTTGCGCTCGACGGGGTACTACTCGGGGCAGGCGATGCCGCGTTCCTGCGGAACATCACGCTCGCGAGTGCCTTGGCCGGATTCTTGCCGCTCATCTGGCTGTCATTCGCGTTCGATTGGGGTCTCCGCGGAATCTGGGCTGGCCTCGGAGCGTTCATAACTCTGCGAGTGCTGGCTGTCGTCTGGCGGACCAGCTCGGGCAGGTGGGCGATCGCGGGAGCACGGGTTCCGCAGGTAGAGAAGGGTGCAATTCTTGACTGAGAACACGGAGAAGCGCCCGACGCTCTGGGCGGTCAGCGATATCCACGTCAGCCACAACAAGAACAAGCCACTGATCGACCGGATTCAGCCGACGACACCGCACGACTGGCTGATCGTCGCCGGCGACGTCGCCGAGAAGTCCGACGACATCCGATCGACCCTCGGTGCGCTGAGCCGCCGGTTCGAGAAGGTCATCTGGGTCCCGGGCAATCATGAATTGTGGACGACCGTTCGTGATCCGGTTCAGATGTTCGGGGCAGCTCGCTATGACTACCTCGTCGCGATGTGCCGTGAACTCGGAGTCGTGACGCCGGAGGATGAATTCCCGGTCTGGCAGCACGACGAGTCGGGTCCAGTCACGCTCGTCCCGATGTTCCTGCTCTACGACTACTCGTTCCTGCCGGAGGGCGCGACCAACAAGGCCGAGGGTCTGAAGATCGCGTATGACGCCAACGTCGTGTGCTCCGACGAATTTCTGCTCAAACCCGATCCGTACCTCACGCGCGACGCGTGGTGCCACACCCGGGTCAAGTACACGCGTAACCGGCTCGAGCAGCTTGAGCCTGGAACGCCGGTCATCCTGATCAATCACTGGCCGCTCGTCAGTGCACCGACCGAGATCCTGCGTTACCCGGAGTTCTCGTTGTGGTGTGGCACGAAGGACACCGCGACCTGGCACACCGAGTTCAATACGGTGTGCGCGGTTTATGGTCACCTCCACATCCCGCGCACGACGTACTACGACGGTGTTCGCTTCGAGGAGGTTTCGTGGGGCTACCCGATGGAGTGGGAGTTTCGCGGATTGCCGGACAATCTCAAGCGCCAGATTCTGCCGGCGCCGGATTACCCGCCGGGGAGTCTCAACGAGTTCGGCGGGCACTTTAAGATCTCTCCGGAGATGCGTGCAAAGTACGAACAGCACCGCGCCAAGCGTGAGTCCGCCAAGCTGCGGCGAAAAGTCGATTCCAACGCTCCCAGGAGGACTGCCCCGCAGTGATCGCTGACCTACTGCCCGCCGGCGTCGCCGGCGCAGAATTGTTCGCCGACCCGCCGGGGCTGCAGCCGCACCCGGGGGAGATGTCGCTCATCGAACGAGCGGTTCCGAAGCGCAAGGCGGAGTTCGCCGGCGCGCGTCACTGCGCCCGCGTTGCGCTGACGCAGCTCGGCGTCGATCCCGTCGCGATTGGTCGAGGGGAACGCGGAATGCCGCTTTTCCCGCGCGGAATCGTCGGCAGCTTGACGCACTGCGACGGATATCGCGCAGCGGCCCTGGCGCACGCTCTGCAGGTCCGAACCATCGGAATCGACGCCGAGCCGAATGGGCCGTTGCCGGCCGGTGTGCTTGATTCGGTGAGCTTGCCCGACGAACGCGTCTGGTTGAAGTCGACCGACGGTGACTGGAATTTCGATCGACTGCTGTTCTGCGCCAAGGAAGCGACCTACAAAGCGTGGTTCCCGCTGACGAACCGCTGGCTGGGCTTCGAGGATGCGCACATCACGTTCGCCGAAGAGGGCCCGGGCGTAGGGACGTTCCACTCCCGAATCCTCATTCCGGGTCACGCTCTCTCCGGACCGCCGGTGACCGAGTTTCGCGGTCGGTGGAAGATCACCGGATCGCACATCGTGGCGGTGATCGCCGCGTGAACTTAGGCGGATTGCTCATCGTGGACAAGCCCGCCGGTATGACGAGCCACGACGTCGTGGCGCGTTGCCGGCGGATCATGAAGACCCGGAAGATCGGCCACGCGGGCACCCTCGATCCGATGGCGACCGGAGTCCTCGTTCTCGGTGTCGAGCGGGCGACCAAGCTGCTCGGGCTCCTGAGCCTGACGACGAAGTCGTACGCGGCGACCATTCGACTCGGTCAGGCCACGAACACCGATGATGCGGAAGGCGAGGTTATTTCGTCGGCTGACGTTTCGGCCGTCGACGACGCGGACATCAAGGCTCAGATCGCGCTGCTCACCGGTGACATCATGCAGGTCCCGGCAACCGTCAGCGCGATCAAGATCGACGGAAAGCGCGCGTACGCGCTGGCACGTGCGGGGGAGGACGTCGTCATTCCCGCGCGCCCGGTGAGGGTTTCGCGGTTTAACGTGCTCGAGTCGCGGCGCGGTGAGTTCATCGATCTCGATGTAGTGGTCGACTGCTCGTCCGGAACCTACATTCGATCGCTCGCACGAGATCTGGGTGCGGCCCTCGGCGTCGGCGGTCATCTCACGGCACTGCGGCGAACTGTGGTCGGCCCCTTCGGGTTGGACGTCGCTCGCACCCTCGAGCAACTCGCGGACGATCCCGCCCCCAGCCTCGATATCGATGCCGCGATCCGGCAGGCGTTTCCCGTGGCGACGATCGAACCGTCCCACATCGACGACATCAGCCATGGTCGCCCGATCCCGAAGCATGAGTTCGAGGGCGTCTATGGCGTCGCAGATGCCGACGGCGCAGTCATCGCGCTCGTGGAGAACCGCGGTAAGTCGGCGCGAACGGTTTTCGTCGTGCGTCCGGCCTAAGCGGTGACGCCGGCCAGCCCACGGTTGCCCTGTCCGACGTCATATGACCAATGCGCCGGGTTCGGCGCCGACGCTGACAGCGCAGTGAACTCGTCAGCGAAAAGGATGGTCGCCGCCTGCGCCGGGGGTGCTGCGGCCAGTGGGCTTGCGCACAGGATCGGAAGTGCGAGACAGATCATCTTCGCGTGTCGGGTATGCGTCGTGCGCCGGCGGATCCGCATTCTTCAATAGGAAGGCAGACCGCTCGGCACCAGGTCGCCGTTCGGGATCTCGTTATTCAACTGACGCGACGCTGCCCCGGGTCGAATCCCCGGGGCAGCGATCCACGGTCAGGCCTGGTCAGGCCGCGACCGACCGGTGAAGGCGGATATCGCCGCTACCGGTGCGTGCGCGAATCGACGTCGACGTACCGGTGGCCGGCGCCTGCTCCGAAACCGGGAGGTCGGTGTCGAGGCGTCCGTTACCGGTCATGACGTCGATGTGTGCGTGCTTGCCCTCCGGCAACCCGACGGTCAGACCGCCCGAACCGCTGACGAAATCGACGTCCCCCTCAGCGGTCTGGATCGATGCGGTGCCGGAGCCCGTGCGCATGCGGACCGAGCCGTGCGCGACCCCGACCTCGAGCGTTCCGGCCCCGGTGCCCATCTCGACCGAGCCGACCTCACCGAGCGAGGCATTGCCGGAGCCGCTACGCAGGATGACCGCGCCGGCGACGCGGCGACCGCTGGCCTGGCCGCTGCCGGTGCGGAAGCGGAGGTCGCCGTCGATCTCGTCGAAGACCAGGTTGGTCGCGCCAGTGGCGATGTCTGCCGTGCCGGTCCGGCCTTCGATCGTGACTTCAGAGGAGCGGCTGGCGATGCGCACACGCGAACCCTCCGGCACGGTGGCGTCGATGAGGAGCTCGGTCTGCCGCCCGCGGAAGAGGGCGAGGAACTCGGCGAGAGTCTGCTGGCTCTGACGGATCGCCAGTTCGGTGCCCTTCAACTCGACCACGGTCTGGTCGATGATGTCGGTGCCGCCGTCGCGTTGAGACAGGTTCACGGTCGCTTCGGTGATTCCGGCGACCGCACGGATGACGACGTTGGCATTGCCGACGCGGAAGTTGAGCGCGAGAGGTCCGGTGACGGGGAAGTTCTTGACAGTCATTGTTGGTCCTTTGGTTAGCCGGTAACCCAGCCGGTGATTCGGGTGTTTCGTGCTTGCGGGGTTGATGGCCGGGCACGGCCTGGAAGAGCGACTGCGGCCGCGCGGACGAGCCACGTGTTGACCGAGACGCCGTCGGTAGCGGCCGCGCGATCGATGTCGGCCTTGAGTGCTTCCGACAGTCGCAGCGAGATCCGGGCGGTTGCATCGCCGTCGTCGACGCGCGGCTCCGGGACATCGGCTGCCGGGGTAGTGGTGGCGACGTCGATCCGGATTTCGTCGCGATCGAGAACCACGGTGATCTGCGGTGCATGTCCGGTGTCTGCGTCGAGCAGGGCCGTCGTGACCTCGGCGGCCGCGTCCGTGACCGCCGAGAGGATCGCCAGACGGATGCCGGCCTCCGCGGCGGTCGCCAACGCAGCCACTGTCTGCTTGGTGGAGTCGTCGGCGAGTTCAGCCGCGGCAGCGATATGCCGTTGCACCTGTCCGACGTAGTGGGCGATTTCCATGACTCCAATATGACATCACGATGATGTCATCACAAGGGTGAGTGATGTCAAACATGGTGTCATCGCGAAACTGCATGAAGCGCAAAGAAGCCCCAGCGAGAAATCGCTGGGGCTTCTTTGTGGTGTTCGGTCAGTGCTTGGCTTCGCCGTTGCTGCTGCTGCCGTTGCCGTTGCCATTTCCGTGGATACGGTCCTGGAGTTCCTGCAGCATCTCGAGCGAACGGTGGTGCGCTTCGTGATCGGCCTGGTCCAGAGCCGCCGTCTGCACTGCCGGGTCCGCGGTGAGGATCGAACCCCGGCCCGGTGCACCAGCCAGACCCAGCTGGTTCATCTTGTGCGGCACTGCAGCTCCCTGGTAGGAGAGCGGAATCGGGTGACCGTGGCTGTCAACCGGTCCGAGCGGCTGGTGAATTTCGATGAACTCACCGTGCGGCAGGCGCTTGACGATACCGGTCTCGATACCGTGTTCGAGAACCGCGCGGTCCTGACGCTGGAGACCAAGTGCCCAGCGGTAGGCCACGTAGTACGCGAGCGGCGGCACGATGAGTACACCGATGCGGCCCATCCACGTCGTCGCGTTGAGCGAGATCGAGAACTTGTAGGCGATGATGTCGTTCACGCAGGACAGCGTCAGCACCATGTAGAACGCGACAGCCATGGCACCGATACCGGTACGAATCGGGTTGTCACGCGGGCGCTGCAGGATGTTGTGGTGCGCGTGGTCTTTGCTGAGCTTCGCCTCGATGAAGGGATAGGCAAACAGGACGGCGAAGACGAGACCCATGATGAGAGCGACCGCGAACACTGCCGGAACGGTGTAACCGCCGAAGTAGAGCTCCCACGCCGGCCACAGACGAGCCATGCCGTCCGTCCACATCATGTAGAAGTCCGGCTGCGAACCTGCAGAGACCTGTGACGGGTTGTACGGCCCCAAGTTCCAGATCGGGTTGATCTGCAGCAGACCTGCCATCAGCACGATGACACCGAAGTTCAGGAAGAAGAACGCGCCGGCCTTCACACCGAACAGCGGCAGGATTCGCAGACCGACGACGTTGTGCTCGGTACGACCGGTGCCGGCGAACTGCGTGTGCTTCTGGTACCAGACCAAGGCGAGGTGCACGGCGATGAGGCCGAGCAAGAGGCCTGGGAACAGCAGGATGTGGAACATGTAGAGGCGCGGGATGATGATGTCGCCCGGGAAGTCGCCACCGAACAGAGCCCAGTGCATCCAGGTTCCGATGACCGGAATCGACATCGTGATACCACCCATGGCGGCGCGGAGGCCGGTACCCGACAGGAGGTCGTCGGGGAGGGTGTATCCGAAGAAGCCCTCGAACATCGCCAGCACGAGGATCAAGCAGCCGATGATCCAGTTCGCTTCACGCGGGCGACGGAATGCGCCGGTGAAGAAGATACGGAGCAGGTGGGCGATGATCGACGCCACGAACAGCAGGGCTGCCCAGTGGTGGATCTGGCGGATGAACAGACCACCGCGAACCTCGAACGAGATGTCCAGTGAGGTCTGGAAGGCCCTCGACATCGGGACGCCCTTGAGCGGCCCGTACACGCCGTCGTAGATGACTTCCGTCATCGACGGGTCGAAGAACATGGTCAGGTACACGCCCGACAGCAACAGGATGATGAAGCTGTAGAGCGCGATCTCACCGAGCATGAACGACCAGTGCGACGGAAAGACCTTGTTGATCTGACGACGCAGGCCAGGTGCTAGGTGGTATCGCGAGTCCACATTGTCAGCCGCTTTTGCTGCAGAGGCCGCGATCTTGTCAGCGATGCTCATGAACGACGCTCCCAAAATGCAGGTCCAAGGGCTTCGACGAAGTCACCCTGGGCAACAAGATATCCATCTGCGTTGACCGTGATCGGCAGCTGCGGAAGGGCACGAGCAGCGGGTCCGAAGATCGGACGGCCCCACTCGAACGCGCTGAACTGCGACTGGTGGCACGGGCAAAGGATGCGCCCGGTCTGCTGCTCGTACAGCGAGGTCGGGCAGCCGAGGTGAGTGCAGATCTTCGAGTAGGCGAAGTAGTCGCCGTAGTTGAAGCTCTCCTGGCCTTTGCGCTTCTGGACGCGCTCGGCGTCCTCCGGACGGAGGCGGATGAGCATGACCGCGTTGCGGATGCCACGAAGTGCCTTGAGCAGCTCCTCGTGGTTTCCACGCTCCGACTCGCGGAACGGGAACACGGTCTCCATGCCGCCGGCGTCGAGGTCTTCGGGGCGAAGCAGAACGACGTCCTCGGGGCGACCGGTGTCGCGGCGGAGGTAGATCGTCTCGCCCTTGTAGTTCGGCGTCCAACCCGAGATCCACAGCGCCGGCTGGGGTCCCTTGTAGGTCTCGCGGATTGGCTTCCACGGGTTCTTGATCATGCCGCCGACGAACGGAAGGATCGCGGCGAGACCGAAGAGTCCCATACCGAAGCCTGCGCTGCCGATGATCATCTTGCGACGCCCGAGGGTCGAACTCTGCCAGCCGTCTGACAGAACCGCGACCACCGTCTTGCGGTCGGTCTCGGTCGACGGGCCGTCATGCCGATCCTGGATCGAGATCTCTTCCGGCATGAACTTCTTGACGTACAGGATCATGCCGATACCCACCGACACGATCGATACGCCGAGCGTCAGACCGTAGAGCGGCGTGGTCAGCGAGTACAGGCCGTACTTGTCCTCGCCGAGACCCTGGTATTCCCACGGCCAGAACAGGAAGATGCCGATGAAGGCGGCAGCCGACAGTCCGGAAAGCAGGAACCAGAACGCCACGCGGCGCTCCGCACGCCGTTCCGCACGCGTGGCCTTGATGGGCCACCGCTCCTTGCGGAACGCGACGTCGACGCCGTCGAGCTCGGTGCCGTGCTTGAAGAGCTCCTCTTGGCTCATCGCCGCGAGTTGCTCATTCGTGTACTTATTGCTGTCGCTCATGACCTCGATCCGATCCACAGTGCAGCACCGACAACAGCAACCATTCCGATGGCAAACGCGGCCAGGCCCTCAGTGGCCGGTCCGAATCCGCCGAGTCCGTATCCACCCGGCTGCTGGACCTCGGTCGCGTTCTTGATGTACGCGATGACGTCGCGCTTCTCATTCGGCGTGAGCTGGCGGTCCGAGAACTTCGGCATGTTCTGGGGGCCGGTCAGCATCGCAGCGTAGATCTGCGACGACGACGGCTTGACCAGTGCCGGAGCCCACTTGCCGGAGGACAGTGCGCCGCCCTTACCGGTGAAGTTGTGGCAGGAAGCACAGTTCTGACGGAAGAGCTCGCTACCGCGGGCGATGCTGCCACTCGGCTGCGAAGCGCCAACCTCGTGCGAGCCGCGGAACCAGGCTTCGTCGATGTTGCCGTTCTTGTCCCTCGGGATCTCCGGACCGCCACCGTTGGCCTCGACGTAAGCGCCGATCGCGTCGACCTCGTCGGCGTCGAACTTCGCCGGCTTGCGCTTGGCCTGCGCAGTGTTCGCAGCCATCGGCATACGACCGGTCGAGACCTGGAAGTAGACGGCAGCTTCACCCACGCCGATCAGGCTCGGTCCGCGGTCGTTGACACCCTGCAGGTTCGCTCCATGGCAGGTGATGCAAGACGTCTCGTAGAGCGCCTTGCCCTCTTTCACCTGTGCGGTCATGTCGTCCTCGGCGGAGGCGACCTGCGGCGACGGCGTCAGCGCGGCAGCGAGGAAGCCGGCAGCGACGAGGCCGAGGAGCAGGGCCATTCCACCGGCGAAACGGCGACGGAGCTTGCGATTACGCCGCACCTTGTGGCCTTCCCGTGGAGGCGATGAACTCATCTGGATCCCTTTGGTTGAGTTGACGTCTAGCTACTCGGGGCTGGTGTGCGCTAGCGAACGAAATAGATCATGCCGAAGAGGCCGATCCACACGATGTCGACGAAGTGCCAGTAGTACGACACCACGATCGCGGCGGTGGCCTGAGCGGGCGTGAACTTACTGACCAACGTGCGGCCGATCAAGAACACGAACGCGATGAGACCGCCGATGACGTGGAGGCCGTGGAAACCCGTGGTGATGTAGAAGACCGAGCCGTACACACTGCTCGAGATCGACGTGCCCTCTTTGACCAGGTTGTGGTACTCGTACGCCTGACCGGCGACGAACATCGCGCCCATGATCAGCGAGATCGTGTACCAGCGACGCAGGCCGAAGACATCGCCGCGCTCGGCGGCGAAGACGCCCATCTGGCAGGTGAAGGACGACAGGATAAGAACCGTCGTCACCGGGATGGCCAGAGCCATGTTGAGGTGCGTCGGCGCCGGCGGCCAGTTGCCGCTCGCGTTCGCGCGCGCTACCAGGTACATCGCAAAGAGCCCAGCGAAGAACATGAGTTCGCTCGAGAGCCAGACGATGGTCCCGACGCTGACCAT
Organism: Nocardiaceae bacterium; assembly: GCA_021372355.1. GTDB lineage: Bacteria > Actinomycetota > Actinomycetes > Mycobacteriales > Mycobacteriaceae > Smaragdicoccus. The sequence goes on from JAJFUQ010000145.1 coordinate 27,682, forward strand.
GTTCGGCCGGTTCAGCGAGTGAACGCGCTGGGTGATTGCCGATCCGGGGGTGCTAACTGCGGTCGTCACAGGGAAAGTATGACCCTTCGTAGTACCGAAGATGTGCCGGGGTACGAAACTCGTTGTGTCGTGTCGTATCCCAGCCTCGAACTGTACGGTCTCACAAGCGTTTTTGGCCAATAAGCCACGGAAATCGTGGGTTGCGCTCATGCTTTCGCACCGCTATTGCGAGCCTCGCCTAAGCTTGCCTCGACCGCGATCGCAGGAGGAAATCGATGAGCTGGGCTGAGGTACTCGACACCCTGACCACTGGTGGCGACATCGGTGCCGAGGGCGCGTCGTGGGCGATGAACGAAATCATGTCCGGCAGTGCTACTCCGGCCCAGATCGCCGCGTTCGGTGTTGCCCTGAAAATGAAGGGCCCGAAGCCCGCCGAACTGATGGGTTTGTCCGACACGATGCTGGCGCACGCCGCAGCGGTCCCGGTTGACTCCGACTCGGTCGACATCGTCGGCACCGGCGGTGACCGGGCCGGCACCGTGAACATTTCGACAATGGCCTCGATCGTCGTCGCCGGCGCGGGCATCCGGGTTGTCAAGCACGGAAACCGCGCTGCTTCGTCGAAGTCCGGCGGTGCCGACGTGCTCGAGGCGCTCGGTGTCAAGATCGACCTCGGCCCGGAAGCCGTCGCCCAGTGTGTCAACGAAGTCGGGATCGGTTTCTGCTTCGCGCCGGTGTTCCATCCGGCCTTCCGGTTCGCTGGTCCGCCGCGCAAGGAGATCGGCATTCCGACGGTGTTCAACGTCGTCGGGCCGCTGTCGAACCCAGCTCGTCCGCGCGCCGGACTCGTCGGCTGTGCATTCGCCGACCTCGCGCCGATCGTTGCCGGAGTGTTCGCGGACCGTGGCGCCACGGCGCTCGTCGTCCGCGGCGATGACGGTCTGGACGAGATCACCACGACGTCGACGACCCACGCATACGTCGTCTCCGATGGTCAGATCAGCGAAGTGACGTTGTCGCCGGAAGACTTCGGACTTCCGATCGTCGGCCTCGACGCTCTGCGTGGCGCAGACGCCGTCGTCAACGCGGCGATCGCCCGCGAGGTGCTCGCCGGTAAGCTCGGCCCGGTTCGAGACGCCGTCGTTCTCAACGCCGGTGCAGCGATCGCAGCCTTCGACGGCTTCAACGGCAATGTCGTGGACGCGATCAAGGCCGGTATCAGCCGGGCTGAGGCCGCGATCGACAGTGGCGCGGCGGCCGAACTGCTCGCCAAGTGGGCGACCACCAGCCAGGCGATCGGCGCCAAGAGCTAGATTTCGGCGCTAGATGCCGGCCAGATGCCGGGCACGTCGGGCGGTGGCGGACCAGTTCTGCCACCGCGCTGCGCACCGGACCGGCTCGGCGTAGCCGTCTGACGTCCGCACGATCCGAACGCCGTCTTCGGTGAGCCATCGGAGAATGAGTGCCGTCTCCTCGGCCAACGCTCCGCGCAGCGGACCAGGGGAAACCTCGGGCGTCTCCGCTCCCGCCGTCAACAGATCGACAACCGGCATGGGTGCCACCCCGCGACGTGCATTTCCGGCGGCAGCGAGCCTTCCGCAGCGGACGATTGCCAATTCCCAGCCGCCGTTGCCGTCGGGTCGTGCCGCGACGAGTTCGTCGATGCGAGCCAGTGAAGCGAGGCGTTGACGACGCCGCACCGCATCGATGACGAGAGCGGTTCGGTCGCGGAGTCGTGCCGCGGTCTCGAACCTCTGCATCGCGGACAGTTCCTCGATCTGGGCGTAGAGGTCGGTCACGGGAGCGTCGGCGTATCCCGTGATGAGGCCATCGACGAGTTCAACGCGCTGTGCGTACTCGCCGGCGCCGAGGCTGGCCGCGACGCGGGACGCCGGACAGCCACCGACGACCGCAGGCGGACACTTCGATCCATGTGTGTCGTGGGCGCGTAGTCGGTCGGTACACGTGCGGATGCCGCAGACATCGGCCAGCGTGAGCGCGGTGTCGTTCGCCTCGGTTCGCGTTCTGAACGGTCCCAGCGCGCGGTCGTCCGCAGTTCGACGAATCGTGAATCGTGGGAACGGCTCGTCGGTGAGGCTCAACCACCACGCGCGCTTGGGGAACTTCGACCGCCGGTTGTAGGGCGGCGCATGGGCAGCGAGCAGACGCAACTCGCGGACACCGGCTTCGAGACCGTGTGCGCACTGCACGTGGTCGACCTTTTCGGCGAGGGTGATCATCTCCTTCATGCGGCCGCGCGATTCTGAACCCGTGAAGTAATTCCGTACGCGGCGTTGCAGATTCACGGCGGTCCCGACGTAGAGCACTTCGTTGCCCGGGCCCCTGAAGAGATAGACGCCCGGAGTGCGCGGCAACCCTGCGGCCAGCCCGCGCTTGGCACGTTGACCCGGTGATACGTCCGGGAGGTAGTCGATCAGCTCGGTGTAGCTGTGCACCCCCTGATTGCCCAGGCGTTCGAACAGGCCATGCAGAACGTCGACGGTGGCGCGCGCATCGTCGAGGGCGCGGTGGGTCGGGGTCGTGGAGGCATTGAAGAGTTGCGCCATCGCGGACAGGCGAACCGACGGAGCCTCGTCCTTGCGAAGTACGCGTCGGGCGAGTTTGACCGTGCACAGGGTCGTGAAGCCAGGCCACGGGATGCCCAGTTCCGCGGCGGCAGCTTTGAGAAAGCCAATGTCGAACCGCGCGTTGTGGGCGACGAGCACCGAACCGCGGGCGAATTCGAAGAACGATGGCAGGACGGTGTTGATCCGAGGCGCATCGACCACCATCGCCGACGTGATGCCGGTGATCTCGACGATCTGCGGAGGGATAGCGCGCCCGGGGTTGACCAGCGTCCCGAGTTCGCCGATGACCTGGCCTCCACGAACTTTGACCGCGCCGATTTCGGTGATGGCATCGGCTGCTGCGCTGCCACCGGTGGTTTCGAGGTCGACGACGACGAAAGTGGTGTCGCACAACGGGGTATCGAGTTGATCGAAGCTCAGTTGAGCGGCGGCTGCGACAGTCACCCGCGGAAGGTATCGCCGACCTCTGACAATTTTTTGGCGTCAGGCGCGCCTGTCATGGAGTCCTCGCTTGAGTTCGATCTCGATCGTGGTGCTTCCGCTGCCGGGTTGCGCGGGTGCGGCGGAGTCGTAGGTGTGACCGGTCGGTGTCGTCGACCGAATGCGC
>JAJFUQ010000167.1 GCA_021372355.1 Nocardiaceae bacterium
GAGCCGGGCATTACGGTGGGACACGAGAGCCTCCGGGACTCGAGAGTGTGGGCCTTAGACAAGCCACACCCCACCCGGAGGCTCTCCCTGATTCAAGCCGACGCGCCCGCCACCATCCTCATGGCCGGGTACACCTAGGCGGCTGCCGTCGCCCAGAAGTCCTGGAGAATTTCAGCAATTCGATCGGGCTCCAGCAGAAGCGGCGCGATATGGCCTGCTCCCTTGACCGTCAGTGCGCGACCGTTCGGCATCGTTGCGACGGCCCTCTCCGCGTCGGCGGGCACCCAGCCGGTGGGGTCTCGATCCGCCGCGATCATCAAGGTCGGTGCGGTGATCATCGGCAGCAGGTCATCGAGGCTCGGACGTCGAAGCATGAAGCACCGCATGGCTCGCACCATCGCCGGGCGGCTCGCGTTGCGAAAGGCGTCCATCGTCGCCTTCGCCTGATCCGGTTGCGCGGTGATGGCATCTGCACCGAGTAGTGCGTCCGCCAGTGGCTTCACGAGCAAGCGATGCGGCCCGAGCAGGCGATACCCCTGCACGAGCGGAACACACTGCGTCCAGCGCTCGCGGAAGCTCAGCGACTGCACCGGAGTTCCGATTGTCACCAGCGATCGAATACGTGCAGCTTGCGTCGCCGCGAGCACGATGCCGATGTGTCCGCCGAGTGCATTTCCGACCCAGTCGACGGGCTCGGTGATGCCGAGGTGGTCGAGGACTTCGGCGACGGCGTCGGCACAGTCGTCGACGGTGAAGTCGCGGTCGGCCGGTTCGCTCCGGCCGTGGTTCGGTGCATCGATGAGGACGAGGCGGCGGCCGGGGCCGAGAGATTCGACGACCAGCGCCCATGACACCTGATCGACGAAGAGGCTGTGGAACAGCACTGTCACGGGGCCGGAGCCGGTGTCTGTGACAAACAAGCGGCCCAAGCTGGTGGGAATCAGTGAGGACATCGAACCCTCCGTATTTACTTCAGTTACCGAAGCTTCGGTAACCGAAGTATCATCCGTACTTGTGACGACGTCAAGTGGTCTTCCGCGGGATCGCCAGGCGGTCGGGCAGCTACTCGTTCGACTGCTGCGCGAGTTTCGTCGTGAGCTGTCCGAACCTCGCGCGGCCGCTGGCTACAGCGACATTCGGGACCCGCACCTACAGATCTTCGGCAATCTCGGGCCGCGCGGCGCACGGTTGACCGAGATCGCGGGTCGTGCTCAGCTCAGTCTGGCGGCGACCGCTGAGCTCGTCGACGACCTCGCGTCGCTCGGTTACGTCGAACGGCGGCCTGACCCCTCGGATGGGCGGGCGAAGCTCATCGTGTTCACCGAACGGGGCCGAAAGGTGATGGTCGACGCGGGCAATCAGGTGGCGCAGATCGAAGCTCGCTGGGCCGGCATCGTCGGGAGTGAGCGATTTGAGACAGCATGCTCGGTGATGCAAGAACTTCTCGACGAACTCGATCCCGACAACGCTCGCCGCTGAGTCAGTCAGCGCGCGTGACGGCGACCGGACGGTCATCGAGGTGGAAACCGTCGTGCCAGGTCAACAGTCCGTCGTCGAGCTGGAATTCGAATTCGATGCGGTCGGTGATGCGCAGGCGCATGGTTCGGATCGGATGCGTCAATCCGTCGATGCGGACGCCCGCCCCCGGCGACGGTAGCTCGATCCAATCGGGCCCGACGGACGGCGACCCGAGATTCTCGACGTCGATCTCTGCGACCGCACAATCCGTATGCCAGAGAACGTGATTCTCGGGGGACACTTCGTATTCGTAGATGTCGAGACCCCGACCGAGTTGAAGCGTCACGACCGGCGAACCGTCGGGGATCTCCAAGCGGATGCCGTCGATGTCGTATGCACTCCCGTTGAGGTTCATCAGGCGAATTGCATCGGGTCCGGACCGATGCGTTGGTTCTGGTTCAACGCCCCGATCGCGCTCATCTGCTCGCTGGTGAGCGTGAATTCGAGATCGAAGTTCTCGCGCATGCGGCTGGGTGTCACCGATTTCGGGATCGCGGCATTGCCCAGCTGTCGATGCCAGCGAAGGATCACCTGGGCCGGCGTGCGTCCGACTTCGGCGGCGATGTCGTTGATCCGTGGATGGTCGTTGAGACGCCCGCGCGCCATCGGTGACCACGCCGTCGTCGCGATTCCGTGCACGGTGTTGTACGCGCGGAGCTCGTGTTGGTTGAACAGCGGGTGCAGTTCGATCTGATTCACCACCGGTAGTTCCGGGAGGTTGTCCATCTGCTCGGGCGCGAAGTTCGAGACGCCGATCGAACGGACGAGGCCGTCGTCGCGCAGCTTCTGCATCGCCTGAAATGTCTCGAAGTAGAGGCCGCGAGCGGGGCAGGGCCAGTGGATGAGCAGCAAATCGATGTATTCGAGATCGAGGCGCGCCAGGCATTCCTTGCCGGCGCGCAGTGCGTTCTCGTAGCCGTGACTGTCGTTCCACAACTTGGTCGTGACGAAAACGTCCTCGCGGGCCAGGCCGCTGTCCCGCACGGCTTGACCGACGCCCGCCTCGTTCTCGTACAACGCGGCGGTGTCGACGCTCCGATACCCGATCTCGAGCGCAGTGCTCACGACGTCACGAGCTTGTTCGGGGGGAACCTTGTACAGGCCGATCCCGATCCCCGGCATCATGTGACCATCGTTGAGTCGAAGCACGTCGCTCATTGTTCCCGAAGACCCTCACCTGTGGGTCAGTCGGTGGATTCCTTGGCGTAATCGTTCGCCCGCTCGAACACCGTGTGCACGTAGTCCATCGAGTTGTTGTACGACAGAATCGCCTGCTGCCAGCCCTCTGCGGTCCGCAGGTCTCGATCGTTTGCGCAGAGATAGCGCGCCGCGGTGAGTGCTGCGTCGTCGATGTTGTCCGGGTTCGCGCGCCCGTCGCCGTTGGCGTCGACGCCCCAGCGGATCCAGGTCGACGGAATGAACTGAAACGGACCCACCGCGCGATCGAATTTCCGGTCGCCGTCGAGGATGCCGCGATCGGTGTCACGGATCTCCTGAACGCCTGCGCGTCCGTCGAGCGGGATGCCTCGAATGCCGGGCCGGATGGTGCCGTCGGACGCGATGGTCGCACCGTCGTGCTGGCCGTGCTGACTCTCGGTTCGAGCGATCCCGGCGAGTGTCGTCCAACCGATTCCACAGTCGGGCGACGTCTCGTCCGCAGCTGCGGCGGCGTACGCGTAGGCCTCGAGGGCGGTGACCGGGACGTGGACCTTGTCGGTCAGATCCTTGGCCCAGTCCTCGAGTTGGTCCGCCGGACGACCCGAGGCGTCGAATTCGACCTCGGGAATTTCGGCGCCTGCGCCGGGCGGAAATCCGGACGAATTGTCCGGTTTGTCGTCGCACGCGACCATGATCACGAGAATCACGCCGAAGACGGCGGTCCAGGTTGGCCACGGAATCCGGCGGTTGACGCTCACGCGTCCATGATCCAGAACTTTGGCCACGGACTGGTCACGAGATCACTGAGTTGATCATTCGTCGACCTGATGAAGATCGCGAAAAATGATGCCATGGAAACAAAGGTGGCGTGGGTAATTGCGAATTCAACACCGAAATACGCTGTGCGGCAATTCGTTTGGAATTCTTATACGGGAATTCGGTGGGAACCCGGCGATCTCGAATTTCAAACCTCAATTGCCACATTTTCCTCAGTTGAACCGTCTGTTCCGTGCGTTCCAGAAGTGGTTGAGCATCGTTGTGGGAGCGCCTACGTTAAATGCACATTCCCCCCCTGCTCTGCCCACTTGGAGGACGGCGATGGCCCCAACTCCCACGCTCCCGCGCGGTTCCCGCGTAACCGGAAAGACTCGTGACCGGTTACAAAATCAACTCAAGAAGCAGTACGAGGCCGGTGCCAGCATTCGCTCACTTGCCAAGACCACAGGTCGGTCGTACGGCTTCATCCACAACGTGCTCGTCGAGGCGAACGTGAAGCTTCGCAGTCGTGGTGGAGCCAACCGGCGCCGCCGCGTGCTCGCACAGCCCGCGATCGCGATGCCGGCCTAAAAGCCACTTCGCGCTTCAAACACAACGAAAGCTCCTGAGCTTTCGAACTTCTCGACGACGAGACCGGCAGACGAAAGCCAGGTGCGGGCGTCGGCGATCGTGCCGGAAGGACCGAATACGCCAGCCGCCCGCAACGTTGCCGCATAGGCATCTGCGCGACGCACTGCCCCTCTCGCGACGAAAGTAGAGATGAGGCGCCCACCCGGGCGCAGGCATCGAGCCATTTCGGCGATGGCTGCGCCCGGGTCGGGCAAACAATGCAATCCGTTGAAGCACACGATCAAGTCGAATTCGCGATCCGCGAACGGCAGGTTCTCGATCTGTGCTTCGCAGAACTCGACCTTGATCCCGCAGTCGCTGGCGACCTTTCGCGCGCGATCCAGCATCACCGTTGAGATGTCGGCCGCGACGTACCTCAGGTGCTGATCGCGGCGCAGTCGACGGATGGTGACACCGCCGCCGCACGGCACATCCAGGATCGACGTGCCGTTCGGGACGTCACGAACGACATCCATCGCCGCGTATACCTTGCGCAGATCGGTGCCGAAGATGGCGCGCGACAATGGCACCGCGAGCGACTCCTTCTCGATGACCGAGTCGTAGAGCTTGGCTCCCACCGAACCGAGCCGGCTCGACTTCCACACCTTGGAAACGTCCCGCATCAGACCCCCACGTAAGTCGCTAGATGTTCGCCGGTGAGTGTTCCGCGCGAGTCAACGAGTTCCTGTGGCGTTCCTTGAAAGACCACCTTGCCACCGTCGTGGCCGGCGCCCGGTCCCATGTCGATGATCCAGTCCGCGTGTGCCATGACCGCCTGGTGATGCTCGATGACGATGACCGACTTACCCGCGTCGACCAGTCGGTCCAGCAGTCCGAGCAACTGTGCGACGTCCGCGAGATGCAGACCCGTCGTCGGCTCGTCGAGGACGTAGATTCCGCCCTTGTCCGCCATGTGGATCGCCAGCTTGAGCCGCTGGCGTTCGCCGCCGGACAGCGTGTTGAGCGGCTGTCCGAGACCCAGATAACCAAGCCCGACGTCGTTCATCCGATCGAGGATCGCGTGCGCCTTCTTGTATTCGCCGCCGCTGAAGAACTCGGTCGCGGCGCCGATCGACATCGACAGCACCTCGTGAATGTTCTTGCCGTCGAGGGTGTATTGCAGAACCTCGGGCTGGAAGCGGCGGCCCTCGCACTCCTCGCAGACGGTGGCGACGCCGGCCATCATGGCGAGGTCGGTGTACACGACACCCAGACCGGAACAGTTTTGGCAGGCGCCCGATGAGTTCGCGCTGAAGAGAGCCGGCTTGACGCCATTGGCCTTGGCGAACGCGGTGCGGATCTGGTCGAGCAGCCCCGTGTACGTCGCCGGGTTGCTTCGACGGGATCCGCGAATCGCCGACTGGTCGACCGAGACCACACCCGACGATGCGGGGATCGACCCGTGGATGAGCGAACTCTTGCCCGAACCGGCGACGCCGGTGACGACGCACAGGACGCCGAGCGGAACGTCGACGTCCACATCGACGAGGTTGTGCTGGCTTGCCCCGCGGATTTCGAGCTTGCCCTTGTGCTTGCGGACCGTCGACTTGAGTTGAACGCGATCGTCGAGGTGCTTGCCCGTCAGCGTTCCACTCGAGCGTAGGTCGTCCACGGTTCCGGAGAAGCAGACCTCGCCGCCGTGCACGCCAGCCCGGGGTCCGAGGTCGACGACGTGGTCGGCGATCGCGATGGTCTCCGGCTTGTGCTCGACGACGAGCACGGTGTTGCCTTTGTCGCGCAGTCGGATGAGGAGGTCGTTCATGCGCTGGATGTCATGCGGGTGCAGACCCACGGTCGGCTCGTCGAAGACGTAAGTGACGTCGGTGAGGCTCGATCCCAGGTGCCGGATCATCTTGACGCGTTGGGCCTCGCCACCGGACAGCGTTCCCGACGGTCGGTCGAGTGAGAGGTAGCCGAGCCCGATTTCGACGAAGGAGTCGAGCGTCTGCAGCAGGGTCGCAATGAGCGGTGCGACCTCAGCCGCCTCGAGTCCGCGGCACCAGTCCGCCAGATCGCTGATCTGCATGCGCGAAGCGTCGGCGATGTTGATGCCGTCGATCTTCGAATCGCGCGCGGCCTGATTGAGGCGCGAGCCGCCGCAGTCCGGACATTCGGTGTACGTGACCGCACGGTCGACGAACGCCCGGATGTGCGGCTGCATCGCCTCGCGGTCCTTGGTGAGGAACGACTTCTGAACTCGGGGGACAAGCCCCTCGTAGCTCATGTTGATGCCGCTGACCTTGACCTTGCACGGTTCCTTATATAGGAAGTCGTGCAGTTCCTGGTCGGTGAAGTCGCGGATCTTCTTGTTGGGGTCGAGGAAGCCGCTCTCGCCGTAGATCCGTACCTGCCAGCCGTCGGCGGTGTAGCCCGGGATGGTGATGGCGCCGTCACGGAGGGACTTGTCTTTGTCGTAGAGCTGGTCGAGATCGATCGACGTCGCGTTGCCCATACCCTCGCACGTGAGGCACATGCCCTGCGGCACGTTGAAGCTGAAGTGGAAGGACGGCCCGGCGTAGGGCTGACCGAGCCGGCTGAACACGATCCGAAGCATGGCGTAGGCGTCGGTCGCGGTACCGACCGTCGAGCGCGAGTTCGCACCCATGCGCTCCTGATCGACGACGATCGCCGCGCTGAGGTTCTCCAGCAGGTCGACCTCAGGACGGGCGAGGTTCGGCATGAACGATTGCAGGAACGCGGAGTACGTCTCGTTGATGAGGCGCTGCGATTCAGCCGCGATCGTTCCGAAGACCAGCGAGCTCTTGCCGGAACCGGACACGCCGGTGAAAACGGTCAGTCGTCGTTTGGGGATGTCGATGTCGATATTGCGAAGGTTGTTTTCGCGGGCACCGCGCACGTAAATGGTGTCGTGAGAGTCAGCCAGCACACCGCAGACAATACGGAGTGGGTCCGACAAGTTGGGGGAGGGCCGCTCGTCACCACAGCAGACTGCGCAAAAGTCGCATGGCGAATCGCCTTTCGCTGAGGTCGCCCCATGCCATGGTCGGTGAGGCGAAGACGATCGAGCGTCGAACCGAGTCGCGCACCGGTGACGACGGGACGCTGGCGAGCGCCTGATCCTCGAGGCCGGGGTAGGCGGCCACCTGACCATCGGAGTTCAACCACGTGAGTCCGGGGATCTGGTGGTTGATGCGCTTTCGAACCTGGGCGGTGATGACGCCCGGCGCGGACCACAACGCCACCACACGACCGGCCTGCGCGCGCCAGCCGAGTTCGCCTTCGATGACGTGTCCCTCGAGTGCCACGACCGCCACCAAGCCGTCAGCCTGCTTGTATTGGCTTCGCAAGTTCGCCAGACCGCGGAGGCAGTAGATGCCGCACGTGCAACCAGGCTCGGGCGGCTTGTGGTCCGGGTCGAACCAACACTTCGCGACGCAGGTGCCGCCCTCCCACGTATGGAAGTAGTCGCGGCGCGCGTGCCACTCCATCGGCAGGTTGACCGGCAGGAGAGTGCCGGACAGTTCTTCGACATGAAAGGTGCGAAGGCCGAAGACGCCTATTTCCAGATCGGGCTTCATACCGGGACCTTGGCCGGTTTCGGCTCAGCGGGCTCAGCCGGACGAGAGGGCGTTGCGGGCGCAGGTTCGGGTTGCGCTGGCAGAACGGGCTCGGTCAGCGGTAAGACCTCTATGTGACGGCGAACCGGTCCGATATCACCCATGGCTGCCTCGAATGCGCGGGACTCGACTCCAGCTTACGTGTGCGCAAAGGGTGCAAATCGTGCCCGTGAACAGGCGTATTCCCCGTCTAACGGTTTTGTGAGTTCCCTTGCAATGGAATTGCCTTGCGCCCCGGGACAAGGAAGAGTACGGGGCGTTGAAAAACCTGTGAAAGGGAATTCTGTGGACTCAGTACGCAAGTACGTGACCGAAGCCATCGGTACGTTCTTCCTCGTCTTTACCGTCATCACCGCCGTTAGCTCCGGATCGCCGCTGGCTCCGCTTGGTATTGGTGCGGTTCTTATGGTGATGATCTACGCCGGTGGCCACATCTCGGGCGCTCACTACAACCCGGCTGTCTCGATCGCGGCATTCGTCCGCGGTAGGCTGTCGGCGCCTGACCTCGGCATTTACATTGTTTCCCAGTTCATCGGTGGCCTCCTCGCGGCGCTCGCCGGCCGTTACCTGTTCAACCTCACGGGTGCTAAGGCCAACTTCACGGGTGCGGCTGTCGGACACGCTCTGCTCGTTGAGATCCTGTTCACCTTTGCGCTCGCTTACGTCGTCCTGAACGTGGCGACCAGCAAGGACCACCCGAACAACTCGTTCTACGGCCTCGCGATCGGTTTCACCGTCGCGGCTGGCGCGATCGCCGTCGGTGGCATCAGCGGCGCTGTGTTCAACCCGGCTGTTGCGGTCGGAATCTCGACTGCAGGCATCACGGCGTGGGCCGACATCTGGGTCTACTTCGTTGCGCAGATCATCGGTGGTGCGCTCGCGGGCTTCGCGTTCCGTGCACTCAACCCGGATGACCTCGACACCGAGGCCGAGACGGTCGACGCCTAAGTAGGCAACTGCAGAGAAGCTCCGTGCACTTCTGAACTGGTCCCCGATAGTTGGACCGGATAACTGAAGAGGCTAAGCCGCGATGGCCTGAGCCCGGTACTGAACCGGACTCAGGCCATTGAGCTTTGTGGAGATGCGGGTTGTGTTGTACCAGGTGATGTAGTCGTCGAGAGCGGCCGTGAAGCTCTCCACGGTTTCGAAGCGCGCGTTGTAGAACATCTCCGACTTGATATGTCCGAAGAAGTTCTCGGCGACGGCGTTGTCGTAGCAGTTCGCCCGGCGAGACATCGACTGCGATGCTTCTACGCTGCGCAGGATTGTGCGCCAGGACCAGTGTTGGTATTGAAATCCCTGGTCAGAATGCACAAGGGGGTGTTCGCCAGGGGCGAGAGTTGCCAACGCCGCCTGTAATGACGAGTTAGTCAGCTCGAGGTTGGGTGACAGCGACCACGAGTATGCGATCACGGATCGGTCGAACAGATCAATGATCGGTGAGAGATAAACCTTGCGTTCGCCGATGCGGAACTCGGTCACGTCCGTGACCCACTTCGCGTTCGGGGTATCAGCACTGAAATCTCGGTTGAGGACATTGTCGGCGACCTTGCCGACCTCGCCTTGGAATGAGTTGTAGCGGCGCTTACGTCGAACATGACACTTGAGTCCAAGCTCGCGCATGAGCTTGAGGACGGTCTTTTTGGCCAGTTGCCACCCTTGACCGGCCAGGACCGCATGGATGCGACGGTGCCCGTACCGACCGCGGGCGGTCTCGAACGCCGTCTGGACTGCGGCCTTCAACTCCGCAAGCGGATCTGGGCGCTCGAGTTTGCCCTGGTGGTAGAAGAATGTTGAACGAGCAAGCTCGGCGCACTCCAGGAGCAACGCCAAGGGAAAGTCAGCCTTGAGGGAGGCGACGGCCTGCGCTTTTACCGTCGTCCTTGTTCCCTCAAGGCCTTCAATTTTTTTAGGTAGGCGTTCTCCGCCCGCAGACGAAGGTTCTCGCGCTGAAGCTGTTCGAGCTCGCTGAGCTCACGCGGTGGTCCGCTTTCAGCTGCGGGTCTGCCTTTCGGCTTGGGCTTGAGCCCTTCCTCGCCTTCTCGACGGTAGGTCTGCACCCATGACTTGACTAAGTCTTTGGATGACAGCCCGTGAACGCGAGCGATCTCAACAGCCGATGATTCGCCCGCGAGGAACTCGCGTACGACAGCGAGTTTGAACTCGAAGGAATAGGACGTCTTCGTCGGCTTCGCCATAAGCGCTCCTGCTCCGCGGATCCGCCAACGGTCATAGACGGATCTTACGGCGTGCCGGCTCACGCCCAGCCGCTGCGAAACGGCCTTGGCACCCCATCCTTGCGCGAACAACGCTATCGCTGCGAACCGTTGATCCTGGGTCAACGAACTCTGTGGCAGCAAAGAAATACTCCCCGGTCGAAGGAACTGGATTTACCAGTCCAACTTCCGGGGAGCAGTTCACAGGCGTACGGAGCCTTTCTCGTTTCCAAGCTGTCAGGGCCGGGACTGCAGCAGCCCGATGATCTGATCCAGTTTGTGACCGTGCTCGGTCAGCACGACGGTGTGGGAGTCGAGCTTGGCGGTGTGGGAGTCGAGCGTGGCGGTGTGGGAGTCGAGCTTGGCGGTGTGGGAGTCGAGCGTGGCGGTGTGGGAGTCCAGCGTGGCGGTGTGGGAGTCCAGCGTGGCGGTGTGGGTACCCAGCAATTCAGCCTGCTCGGCTTGGACAGCGGCGATTTCGTCGAGTCGCGTACCTTGCCGCTTCTGTGTCGCGGAGAGGTCGGCGAGCATGACGTAGATGGCCTGGACATCATTATCGAGCTGCCGCACTTTACGGTCGACTTCCCTCGGCGTCATCATCACCCGGTCGACGGTAGCGAACCTATTTGACCTGGTCCGCATGTCGAATCCCGGCCAGTCTGTCATAGTGCAGAACCTCTCGCGTGTCGTTTTCATCGCGCGCAGATCAGGGGTTGCTCGTGGCGAGCGCGCCACCCAATCCGACCATCATGACCCCGCCCGCGGTACCCAGCCGATCCAGGCGACTGGGCTTTCGCGCGAACCAGTCGCGGGCCCTGCTCGCCAAGAACACCCACACGCTGTCCGACGCGATGGCCATCACGCCGAAGACGGTGCCGAGCAGGGCGATCTGCCATGCGGTATGACCCGCGGCCTCATTCGTGAACTGAGGCATGAACGCGACGAAGAAGACGATCGTCTTGGGATTTGTCGCGCCGACCACGAAACCGGTCCGCACGGCTGCGGTGACCGATGCCGGACGCACGGTTGCCGTCGCCTTCGTCAACGCGAGTCGTGCATCGGCACGGTGTCTGATCGCTTGGACGCCGAGCCAGACGACGTAAGCAGCGCCGGCGAACTTCAGAATCGAATACGCCGTGGCGGATGCGGCGACCACCGCGCCGAGACCGATCGCGACCAGGAGAACCTGCACGATCAGGCCGAGACCGTTGCCGACCACCGACAGCCACGCGTCGCGGCGTCCGACGGTCAGCGCGCGACCGAGTGTGAACAGCAGGCTCGGCCCCGGGACCTGAATGAAGATGATCGACGCGATGAGGAACGCGAACCACTGAGTGGACGTCGGCATCTGTTGATTGTGTACGGACGGCGCACGTGCGGGCCACACATATTTCGAGGGCCTGCACCGAGATCATCGATGCAGGCCCCCGAAAAGACAGTTACGACCGCCGCCGAACCGACGCTTCGACGATGTCGAGAACGGCAGTCAGCTCGTCCAGCGTCTGGCCGGACGCAATCCTCGCGATCAGGCCGTCCAGCACGAGGTCCAAGTAGATCTGCAGGACCTCGGTCGGGACGTCGTCACGCAGGGACCCGGCGGCTTTCTTCCGTTCCAGGCGTGCCAGCGTGGCCTGGTTGAGTTCCGCCGACCGTTGCTGCCACTCCGCCCGGAAATCCGCGTCGGTGCGCAGCCGTCGGGCGATCTCCAGGCGCGTACCCAGCCATTCGTAGTCGTCCGGATTGGCCAGCATGTTGCGCATGACCTGAACCAACCCCTCGGACGCGGCGACCTCGGCCATCCGCTCGCCGTCTTCTGCGGCGAGCGCGAAGAACAGTGCGTCTTTGTCGCGGAAGTGATGGAAGATCGCACCCCGGGACAAACCCGTCGCTTCCTCCAGAAGGCGCACGGTGGCGCCTTCGTAGCCGAACTCACGGAAGCAGCGTCGGGCACCGGCCAGGATCTGCGCTCTGCGTGCGGCGAGGTGATCCTCGCTTACCTTTGGCATGAACCCTCCTCGAACGGGAGCAGGGGTGGGTGACCCGGCTTAAGCCCAGTCGCCCACCCCTGGCAGTTTTAGCCGCGGATCATGTTCCGGAGCACGTACTGCAGGATGCCGCCGTTGCGGTAGTAGTCAGCCTCACCAGGCGTGTCGATACGGACGACAGCGTCGAATTCGACCTTCTCGCCGTTCTCCTTGGTGGCGGTGACGTGAACCGTCTTCGGGGTCTTGCCGTTGTTCAGCTCGGTGATACCCGAGATGTCGAACGTCTCGGTGCCGTCGAGGCCCAGCGACTTGGCGGACTCGCCCTGCGGGAACTGCAGCGGGATGACGCCCATACCGATGAGGTTCGAGCGGTGGATGCGCTCGAACGACTCGACGATGACGGCCTTGACGCCGAGCAGGCTGGTGCCCTTGGCGGCCCAGTCACGCGAGGAGCCCGAGCCGTACTCCTTACCACCGAGGACGACCAGCGGGATGCCGGCGGCCTGGTAGTTCTGGCACGCGTCGTAGATGAAGGCCTTCGGGCCGCCCTCCTGCGTGAAGTCGCGCGTGTAGCCACCCTGAGTGCCCTCGAGACCGATGGTGTCGAGAACGCGGTTCTGCAGGCGGATGTTCGCGAACGTGCCGCGGATCATGACCTCGTGGTTACCGCGACGCGAGCCCAGGGAGTTGTAGTCCTTGCGCTCGACACCGTGCGAGTCGAGGTACTGCGCAGCCGGGGTGCCCGGCTTGATCGGACCAGCCGGCGAGATGTGGTCGGTGGTGACCGAGTCGCCGAGCAGAGCCATGACACGGGCGCCGGTGATGTCGCTGACCGGCGTGGTCTCCATGGTCATGCCGTCGAAGTACGGAGCCTTGCGGACGTACGTCGAGTTCTCGTCCCACGCGAAGGTGTCGCCCTCGGGGGTGCTCAGGTTCTGCCAGCGCGAGTCGCCCTGGAAGACCGTCTTGTACGAGTCGGTGAACATCTCGCGGTTGATCGACGACGCGATGGTCTCCTCGATCTCCTGCGGCGACGGCCAGATGTCCTTGAGGTACACCGGGTTGCCGTCGGTGTCGTCGCCGAGCGAGTCCGTCTCGAAGTCGAAGTCCATCGTGCCGGCGAGGCCGTACGCGATGACCAGCGGCGGCGAGGCCAGGTAGTTCATCTTGACGTCGGGGGAGATGCGGCCCTCGAAGTTGCGGTTACCCGAGAGGACAGCGGTGACGGTCAGGTCGTTGTCGTTGACCGCCTTGCTGATCTCCTCCGGCAGCGGACCGGTGTTACCGATGCACGTGGTGCAACCGAAACCGCCGAGGTAGTAGCCGAGCTTCTCGAGGTACGGCCACAGGCCGGCAGCCTGGTAGTAGTCGTTCACGACCTGCGAACCAGGCGCCATGTTGGTCTTGACCCACGGCTTGGTCGACAGACCCTTGTTGACCGCGTTGCGGGCCAGCAGAGCGGCACCGAGCATGACCGACGGGTTCGAGGTGTTCGTGCACGAGGTGATACCCGCGACGACGACCGCACCGTGGTCGAGGACGAAGGTGCCACCCTGCTCAGTGGTGACCTCGACTGGCTTGCTCGGACGTCCCTCGGCGCCGTTGGCGGCCGAGACAACGTCGACCGCGTCGTCGTCGGCGAACGACAGGCTCGCCACATCCGAAGCCGGGAAGGACTCTTCGAGCGCCTCGTCGAGGTGCGTGTGCGGCGTCGGCGAAGCCGGGGTGCCGTCGTTGGTGTAGTTGTGAATGTCCTTGCGGAACGCGATCTTCGACTCGCTCAGCAGAATGCGGTCCTGCGGGCGCTTCGGGCCGGCGATCGACGGGACGACGGTCGACAGGTCGAGCTCGAGGTACTCCGAGTACTCCGGCTCCTTGTCGGCGTCGTGCCACAGGCCCTGCTCCTTGGCGTACGCCTCGACGAGAGCGAGCTGCTCGTCGCTGCGGCCGGTCAGGCGCAGGTAGTTGATGGTCTCGCCGTCGATCGGGAAGATCGCGGCGGTCGAGCCGAACTCCGGGCTCATATTGCCGAGGGTGGCGCGGTTGGCCAGCGGAACCTCAGCCACACCGGCGCCGTAGAACTCGACGAACTTACCGACGACACCGTGCTTGCGGAGCATGTCGGTACAGGTGAGGACGACGTCGGTTGCGGTGACGCCCGGCTTGATCTCGCCCGTCAGCTTGAAGCCGACGACGCGCGGGATGAGCATCGAGACCGGCTGGCCGAGCATGGCGGCCTCAGCCTCGATACCGCCGACTCCCCAGCCGAGAACACCGAGGCCGTTGACCATCGTGGTGTGCGAGTCGGTGCCGACGCAGGTGTCCGGGTACGCCTGGCCCTTGCGAACCATGACGGTCGGGGCGAGGTACTCGATGTTGACCTGGTGGACGATGCCGACGCCCGGCGGCACGACGCGGAAGTCGTCGAAGGCGCCCTGGCCCCAGCGGAGGAACTGGTAACGCTCGCCGTTGCGCTCGTACTCGAGGTCGACGTTGCGCTCGAGGGCGTCAGCGCGCCCGAACACGTCGAGGATGACCGAGTGGTCGATGACCATGTCAGCGGGGGACAGCGGGTTGACCTTGTTCGGGTCACCGCCGAGGGTGGTGACGGCCTCACGCATGGTCGCCAGGTCGACGACACACGGAACGCCGGTGAAGTCCTGCATGATCACGCGGGCAGGCGTGAACTGGATCTCGATGCTCGGCTGGGCCGACGGGTCCCAGTTCGCAATCGCGTTGATGTGATCTTTGGTGATGTTCGCGCCGTCTTCGGTACGGAGCAGGTTCTCGGCGAGGACCTTCAGTGCGTACGGAAGCTTCTCGGTGCCGGGCACGGCGTTCAGGCGGAAGATCTCATACGAGTTCTCTCCGACCTGCAATGTGCCCTTGGCGCCAAACGAATCAATGCTCATGCTGGCTGGCTCCACACATCTATCAGGGTTGTTTCCACCGGCGAGGCTGTGCCGGTAGGGCTGGAAGCGAGGGTCGCGAGCGGCCCGGGCGTCGCTTCGGAGTCTAACAGTACGCTTGTCCTATGAAGATCGAGTAGTGTTCCGGCTATCTGGTTGGTCACCGCCGGCTCGTTGAAACGTCAAGTGCCCCGGGAAATCCCCAGCAACACGCGGGCTCCCGTTGTCAGCATGATCGCGTCAGCTCCAGGGGTAGGGAGACGTCGTGACTACCGAGGGTTTCGTCCGTCGAAAGCGCTTGGAAGGTCTGCATCAGCCGGTACCGAACTAGAGCTGCAGGCGTCGCCGCAGTTCCCGCGCAAAATCCCAGCGAACCTAGCGCGGCGTACGGCCGCCGGGCGGACCGAATGGGTGGCGGAAGTCGGTGCGCGACTATGTGCACCGATTTCGTTCGGCGACCTTCGGTAAATACATCGACGTGGGACCGGCCTACAGCGGGGTGCTCAATCGTCGGCTTACGCACACCCTCAACGCCGCGCGGCAGCGGCTCGACGAACTGCGTCGGAGTCGGCGACTAAAAGAACGTTGTCGCCGGAGCTCCTGCGATTCGGCTCACAACAGCGGCTGGTTGGTTAACGGGGTTCCGTCCCGGCATCGATACATCGGGTGACGCCAGTTATTCAATGGCCACTCTCAAGCCGCGTGGTCCCTGCGAACGGAACCGCGATGAACTCGGATCGAAATCCGCCTCCGGCTTGGCCGCCGCCTTCTTCCCCGACGTGGCCGCCGCCACCTCCGGCATACCCGGGTAACCAGTGGAACCAGCCTGGTCAGCCGTTGTCGTACTGGCCGCCGCCGCAGTGGCCAGCACCTCAGCCGCGGCGCAAGCCCAATTACGCGGGGTTTCTCCTCATCTCATTGATTGCGGTCATCCTGTCGACGGTGGCCGCGCTCAAGATCGTGACCGGCGCTGCCACCGCGCTGAATGCGCCGTCGACGTACGTGCCCACGCCGCAGCAGACGATCACCGCCACTGCCAATGGGCATCCCGTCGTACGCGACTACACGCCGGTGCCGTCCGGCGGTTACGGCCACACCATCGGTCCTGGAACTGCGATTGTGCAGGCCAGCCCCGATATGTCCGAGGGAGAGCTTTGCACCATCGGGTTCGTCGGTGTGCTGCCGGACGGGCGCACGTTCGCCATCACGGCCGGACACTGCTCCGCCTACGAGAACGACTCGAACCCGGTACTCGATGAGCAGACGCATGAGCCGATCGGTCAATACCGGGTCTGGCAGGACGAAGGCGACAGTTCCGGCAGCGTGAGCTCGGCGGACACGTTTGGGTTCGCCGTCATCGAGTTAGCCCCCGGAGTGCGCGTCAGCTCGGCGATTCAGCTGGGGAGCATCACGGACATCGGCTCCGTCCAGGCCGGCGATCAGGCCTGCAAACTGGGTTACACGACAGGGTGGACCTGCGGCGCAGTGACCGACGTCAATGACCGGCAGATTCACTTCGATATCGACGCCGCGCCCGGCGATTCGGGTGGGCCGGTCGTGGTGCAGCGGGCGGACGGCTCCTACGTGCTTGTGGGCATCGTCATTGGTGCCGGCGACAGCGAAATGGTCGCGCAGCCGATCGCCGCGCTGCTGGACCTCATCCACGCCTACTACAGCTCCGACGCCGACGTTTACACGCGCGCCTGATCAGACGTCGAGTGGTGGTGTGGTTGGAAGTAGTCTCCGACAAGCTCTTTCACGACATCGATTTCGTCATCGAGTCTGGCTCGCGGATAAAACGCAGAACCGCCATAGGCCCACATGACACATAGTTCGCGAATCCGCTCGATTGCGTAGGACACGTCCCCCAGCGACAGCGGCCGCTTGTACTGGGCAAGGTTGATCTGCTCGAGGCGGCGGCCGTTGAGCCGATCTGTCAGTGGCGCCTCGTGCAGGGGTCTGCCAGGTTCACCGAACTCGCCCACGGAGAGCCACGGCTCGATGTCCGCAGCGCGTGAGTCGTCGGCGCGCACGAGAGCACGAAATGTGGCGGCGTGAACGGTGTGGATCGGTTCCCACACCCAGTAGTCGCCGGCGAACGGAATTTCCAGACAGATGGCGGAGAGCCGGGCCATGTCGTCCGGTGTGCCGCCAATTCCGATCAGCATCGCGGGTTCGAAGAGGAGTTCGCAGGCTACGTGCCCGCTCAGCTTTCCCTTCGCCATGCTGCGATCGACCAATTTCCGGCCGCGCGGGCTGAAGGAGCATTCTGCGGCGGCATCGTAAACCTCCTGGATGCGTGGTTTGAGCGCGTCCGCAAGGTCCGTCCAGTACTTTCTGGCCCCTTGCATTCAGGCGTCTTTATGAATCGAGACGTGCGGGACCGGGCTGCCCGCCGGCTGATATCGAGCCTTGGCCCACAACTGGGTTACGAAAGAAAGGTAGACCTCGACGGGGTCGTGGCTGAGGTTGTCGATGGTCAACTGGCCCCCGTAGAAGGCCGGGACGGACGCCCCGGCACACCACTGGAAGTCGAGATGATCGAGGCGCCGTGTGCGGAGCCACTCGTCGAAGAGTCCCGGCCGGAGGTCCTCCGCGGCAATCGGGACAGACAGAGCGTGTTCGAAGTCCGTGAGCGGCACCCAAGGCGTGATCGACATATCGAACGGGTCGAGAACTGCAACAGTTCGCTCCGAGTTTCCGTCGACCTGGTCGCCCTCCGGCGTCAGTGTGGGCGTGACGACGAACTGGCGTCCGCGCCAATCAAAGGCGAAAACATCGCCGCGGAAGCCGAGGTCGGCGAAGCAGTTTGCGACGAATTCCTGACCGATCGGACCCGACGATGCGTCATGAAAGCGCAGCAGGCCGCGGTTCAACGACTGCCCACAAAACCCGCGTTCAGCGAACGTGCCACCAACAAGCGCCGGAACCCACGGTTCGCCGTTTTGGTGCGCCGGGTCGAATGTGAAGTCCACGCGGAGTCGCTCCGTTCGGGTCGTCGCTGCGACCTACGTTACGTCAAGGGATGATTTCCACGCGGCCGAAGACGGTCCGCACAGGATGTCTGGTCATCTCCCGACGGAGTTGTGAACCGAAACTCGTATTGACGCTGACATCTAGAAGTTGCATGTTGTCGGCGGTGTCCGTGCCTCCCGCCTGCAGATCGCGGACGTGGTCCACGTGTGTCCCCGTGGGGGAGCGATTGAGACCCAGTGAACCGAGGAATCGGTTCCGAACGCCTGGATCGCGGCGGGGAGGTTTCGTCTTCTCGAATCCTTCTGCCTCGACTCGATTGTTGAACGATCGAACCTTGTCCAGCATCGCCTGCTGCTGTTGGGGCGTCCAATGTGCCGGCATCCGCATCTCGACGTTCGGCCGCGGCGGTGCGGGCGGAAAGACTCCGGCGACCTCACCTGCGGGCTCGTGGCTGTCGGCGCGGTTGTCCGTTGTGGGAGACGACGATGGGGAGCCCGTTGTCGAATCCCTGGTGCGGCTCGATTGCGCGGCAAGTGTGCCGTCCCCGCTTCGGCGCGCTGCCACGTCGCTCGGTGCCGCGAACAGTGGTTTCCGGACAGTTGACGTCGGGGTGCGGGAATCGCTTCGGGTGTCCTTGGCGGCCGGTGCGTCGGCCTTGGGATGGTCAGACCGTTCGGGTGCAGTCTGCGACAGAGTCGCTGACCGGCTGTCTGGGGAGTGCGGTGCCGTGTGGACCGTGTCGCTCTGGCGGCCCAGCGCATACGGTGGGTCGACCGACTCATGCGACTGGTGTGTGTTCGACGGTCCGTCGCCGGTGCTCGCGGAGGACGCGGGATGCGGGTGGCTCCCGCTGGCGGTCTCGAGATTGAGAGGCCCGTCGTGTCTGGCCGATGGTGGGCTCTGTTGAGGGGTTGTGCTGGGCGTGGCGGTTGGCTTCGAGTCCGTCGGGGTTGTGTGGTCACCGGCCGCGCCAGAACCGGCACCGTCCGCACGACCACTGTTCGAGTCAGAGCCAGCGCGATTTCTCGAGTCGGAGCTCCTTGTTGAATTCGCGGCGCCGGTTGGCGCGATGCCAGCCGCGGTGCCGTCTCCCTGGGAGCCACTCGATGGACGACTGGTGCCGTCGTTGTGGTGACCGAGGCGGTGTGCGGTGTCGTGGATGGTGCCTTCGATGGCGCCGTCTTGGGCGCCGGCGACGGCTTGTTCGATGATTTTGTTGAGGTCGTAGTTCTCGCGGAAGCCGATGGTTTTTTCGACCACTTGTCGCGCGGTTTCCAGGACGATGGCTTCCCCGGCACCTTCGGCGGCGTTGAGGGCGATGCGTTTGACGGCGTTGCGGACGAGGTTCTCGATGATCTCGTGAACGAGCTGCTTGATGATCTGGGTGATGACGGTTCGGGTGATCGCGACGGTTACGGGGATGGCGGCGAGGGAGGCACTGAAGGTTTCGGCGGCGGCGGCAATCGCCAGGGCGATGGTGATGGCGGCTTCGACAAGCGAATAGATGTAGTAGAGCTTGGCGGCGATGACTTGCAGGGCGGTGACGTCGAGGAGGGTGCCGGCTTTGTCGAGTTGTGCGGCGAGGTCGGTGAGTCCGGTGTCATGGCCCCGAGCGACGTTGTGCAGGACGGCGAGGATGGCGTCGGCGGCTTGGCCCTGTAGGACGTTGTCGAGCGCGCGGGCGTCGGCGATCACCTCGCTGGAGAGGCGTTGGATGTCGGTGGCGACCTGGTCGTAGGTGGCGGCCATCTGGTTGAGGAGGTCTTCGTTGGCTTCGGGGAAGTCGCCGATGAACAGATAGGTCCCCACCCATTTGAGCGGTTCGGGAATGTCGATCACGCCGAAACTCCGATCACGGCGCGTTCGAGCAGCTGGTGGCAGCCGTGCGCGCTGAGCAGGTCGATCCGACGTCGAGCCGGTCGGGGTCGAAGCTGAACGATTGCCGGAGGTGCGGGATCTTCCGGGCGCGGCGTCTCGGATTCGTCCACATTTGCAAAACTGTCGTCGCCCATAGTCATTCGTCTGTCAACCGCACCGCAACTGCCGCCCAAACGACTCTATCGATTGTTGCCCGACGGCCGGGGCGTCTCAATAAAGGAAGTGGCTACACGCGTTGGCGACAGGCTCGCTCGTGAGTGTGTGCTCGGTCAATTACCCGGATCCGAAGTCAATCCTCGTTGCGGGTCGATCGTGAACTCGGTTACTTCCCGTCAGGTCCGCGTCAAGGACCGGGTTGCTCCCGGCGGTCCATAACCAGATCCTTGTGGTGGCCCATCAGGCATTCTTTGGCGAAAGCGGCGCCCTTGCCGACGTCACTCATCAGTTCGTCGAAAACGTTCTGCGACAGTCGGTAGTGCACGAGCCATTCGCCCGCACTGCGGTCGGTCATGACCCCGATATAGCGGGAGCCCGTCGTTCTCTCGGTCCCAAGCTCGAATCGGTACCGGCGGGAGACGAAGGATTCCTCGTATTCGTAGTTCATCGCGTATGCCTTTGCTCAGTGGCCGACATGATGTTTGTTTCGCTCGACAGTTTGCTCATACCTGGCCGACGGGTGGAACCAGAAGGCGCCGCCATCCCGTTTTAGGCACCGTCGATGTGCGTGCCCGAGCCGCGATAAGTCGCCGGCTGCTTGACCTCATCCGCGCCTACGGCAACTCGGACGCCGACTGTTACGCGCCGGCCGGATCTACTTCAACCTTCCGCCGGTGGGTTCAACGCCGCGATGGCCGCGTCAAGATTCGCGTCGATCCACCGCACTTTTCGAGTCAGCCTCTCGTCGAGCGTTGTTGCTGGTGTTCGGTTGTCGAATGTGATCGTGCCCAGCAATCCACTCAGAATGTCCGGGGATTTCCACATTTCCGAGTTGCCGAAGAGCCCGTGTTCGATCGGTGCCGACAGAGGCGCGATCTTGCAGCCGAGTTCGCCGTTCTGCGGGGACCAGAAAACCTGCAGTCGGCACTGCCCATTGTGGAAATAGGTGACTTCTCCAAGGCGGCCGTCTTCGTCGACTTCATTCGACGAATCGAACACGAATCCTCGTCTGGTCAGCATTGGCTGCCAGACGCGTTGCACCGCCATGCGCAGGCTTTCCGACACTTCTGACTCCTCGTCTTCTTTCCGGGCATCGCCCTGTTGCGTGTAGTCATGCTGGTCGGCCAACCCCGGAACTCGCCGGCGGCGCCGGCTCAAGATCCGTTGACCGGCTCGGGAATGTGCAGCAAACCGGTACCCGCGATTGCGGCTGTCGTGCTTGAAGAGTCAACGTTAGAGGCGAATGCGCGGACGGTTCTGTGAATTCCTTTTTGACCGTGGGGGCGTGCCGGCCTGTCAGTGAATACGTGTTCTCAGGGCTGCGGCGAGCCCAGCGGCGCGGGCGGTGAGTCGGGGACGTGGTCGGGAACAAGGCTGACTCCCGGATGCCGCGCAAGGGTGCCACCGGCTGGATCGAGATAGCACGCCAGTAGTTCGTCGGGCGGCATCGTCAGGTGGTGCGAGAGTTTGACGAGGTTGAGAACTCCGAGTTCGTCGTCATCGGCGAATGCCAGCAGTTCACCGCTTGTCAAGGACAGCACACTGGACTCCTCGTTCCGGATGAGCGCCCTCGTGACGAGGAATCCGTCGGCGGCGTCTGGCGAGCTGACCGGGAATCTGATGGTGGGAAGGCCTGCTTTGATACGGATCACCGCTCCGAATATCGACGCAACGCTCCTCGCGGCGACGTCGGCGTTCTTCGCGCCGAGGACGACGCGCGGTGTGCTACCGCGTGAGCTGCGTCGCAGCATCGACCAACCGTCGGGATCGAAGTTGACCAGCCACACGACCTCGCCGTCGGTGATTGCGGTGGACCCGGGTTCGCCGGTCAACTCCCGAACGCCGGAGCGTCGAATCCACTCCGCGATCCACGGTGGCAGCGCGGCTGCTTCGGTCATCTCAGATTCTCCATTGTGGTGAGCTCGTCGACAGTGGTTCCTTGCCTTTGGCCGTTGTGAAGACAACCTGCGTCGCACCACCCGGCTGCCCGAAGGTACGCGCAATCGCGGAACCTCGATCGTCCGGTCCTTGGGCGCCTTGGTGTGATCGTAGGTGTCGGCTGACTAAGGCTGCTGAGGGAATCGGGAACAGTGCGCGGGAACCCGTGAGGGCGGGCCCCATGACCGACAGGTGTTCGCCACACGGTTTCGCCGCACTGCCCGCAAACCGACTGTATCGATCGTTTCCCGACTGTCGGGGCGTCTGAGGTGAGGAAGTGGGTCCACTTACCGCATCAGGTAGGTGTGGTAATTTCCCAGACACTTGAGGGCGGCCGGCGAGAGTTCCGGGTGCAGCCGGTACATCTCGGCCTCGACGAAGTCCCCCGCATCGTTGAGTGACATCGCATCCCAGTCCGGCTGTAGTCGCATCGCCTCGTCCAGAATCGTCCGCACGACCTGTCGCGCCTTCTCGGCATCAACACCGAAATGTGCGTTGAATTCGGGGTCGTTCGTTCCCGGATACTGCTTGAGATGGAGCGTGATGGCGTCATTGACATCGATGGCAGCCGAGCTCATGTCGGTGGTCCCCTTCTGGCGAATATCTCGACATATTGCCTGCTGTCCGGATCGACTTGCCCGATCCGCGTGCAGCCGGATTGTTCTGAGCCGGCGATTTCAACGATCTGGCGGATGTTGCCGGGTCGAAGATCGCTTCGACCACGGCGTGGGCCCGACTGGATATTTCTCCGTGTGGAGCGAGGGAGGTCGTTAGCCTGATTTTTGCGGCGGTTTGTCGATGGGGGTCGTGATGGGGCGTGGCCGGTGGTTTGTTCTGGCGTTGATGCCGGTTTTGGTGGGGTGTTCGTCGGTGAGGTCGTTGTTCGGTCCGGATTTGGGTGATTTGGATTCGAATGAGGATTTGTCGGGTTACACCGCGACGGTGAGTTATGAGGATTCGCCGTATCAGGACTCGTTGCCGGATGTGTGCGAGTTGGTGCCGGCCTCGTTTTTCACCGGTCTGGGCTTGGACGCGCCCCGGGATTCGGGGTCGTTGGCGACGGGGTCGCTGTTGAGTGTGTGTGGCGCCACGTACCCGAAGCCTTTCGATCCGACGGGGAGGAGTCCATCGACGTCGAACCCGCTGACAACGCGCACCTCGTGGGCCGATTGACCCACATACTCAACAACATCCGCCGCGAACTCGATCAATTGCGGGACGATGCCGATGCTGCCCACTCCGACGCCAAGGAGACGATGTGACCACCGAAGGGTTCGTCCGTCGGAAGCGGCTGGGTGGTCCACGCCAGCCGAGCGGCGAGTTGAATCTGCAGGCGCCGCCGGAAGTACCGCGCAAGGTCCCGGCGAACCTGTTCCTCGTCCTGTTGCCGGGCGTGATGCTCGTGGCGATGATCGGCATGATGGCGGTCGTCTTCACCGCCGGTGGCGGGTCGGCATTGCGCAATCCGGTCGCCTGGATGTTCCCGATGATGATGATCATGTCGATGGGCGCGATGCTCTTCGGCGGCTTCGGTCGCGGCAACGGCAAACCGGCGGCCGAACTCAACGAGGAGCGCAAGGACTACCTCCGGTACCTGGGGCGGGTCCGCAAAGACGTCATCGAGACCGAGGATCGACAGCGCGCGGCATTGACATGGGTGCACCCGGCGCCCTCTCGGCTGGTTCCGGTGACCGCGACGCAGCGCATGTGGGAGCGCCGTCCCGACGACGCCGATTTCTGTCATGTTCGAGTGGGCAGTGGTTCGCAGCGATTCGGATTGCGGCTCGTCGCGCCGGAGACCGGCCCGCTCGATGATCTCGAGCCAGTGTCGATGGTGGCTCTTCGCCGATTCATCCGGACGCACTCGATCGCGCACAACATGCCCACCGCCGTGGCGCTTCGCGGATTCCCGGTAATCGGAGTCGGCGGGGAACCCGAACCCGTGCGGGCCCTCGTGCGTGCAATGGTTTTGCAGTTGTGCATGTTTCACGCGCCCGACCACGTGGCGCTCGCGATCATCTGTAAGGACCCGGACGGTCCGGACTGGCAGTGGGCCAAATGGTTGCCGCACCTGCAGCACCCCGAGCGTTCGGATGTCCTGGGGCCGATCCGCATGTTCTATCCGTCCCTCGCGGAGTTCGAAGCCGACCATGACGCTGACCTCGTCGAACGTGGACGCTGGGGCCGCAATGCGCCGCCGCAGACGGACAAGCGGCAGTGGATCGTGCTCATCGCAGACGGGCACGTGACGGGCCAGGAGCGGCTCATCGTCGATTCCGGAATCGACGGTGTCGCGGTCATTGACCTCGCCGCACCCGAGCGTGGACTCGCGGCGCGTGAGGGTCTCGAACTCGTTGTCGCGAAGGGCATGGTCGGCGTGAAGAAGGCCTCCGGAGTTGAGCAGTTCGCCGCGGTGGATGCGGCGTCGTTGCCACTGGCGGAGGTCGTTGCTCGTCGAATGGCGCGGTACAAGCTGTCGACGGCCGCACAACTCGTCGATCTGACGCTCGACTCCGAACCCACCGACCCCGGTCTCATGCGACTGCTCGGCGTTCGGGACGCAGCCGCGATCGATCCAGCGACGGTGTGGCGCGAACGCAGCGCGCGCGACCGGCTGCGGGTACCGATCGGTTTTCAGCGCGATGGCCGGCCGCTCGAGATCGACATCAAGGAGGCCGCCGAGAACGGCATGGGACCGCACGGTCTGTGCATCGGCGCGACCGGTTCCGGCAAGTCGGAATTCCTTCGAACGCTCGTCCTCGCGATGGCTACGACGCATTCACCCGACGCGCTGAACCTTGTGCTCGTCGACTTCAAGGGTGGCGCCACGTTCCTCGGTCTCGATGACCTGCCGCACGTGGCGGCCGTCATCACCAACCTCGAAGAAGAGCTCGCGATGGTCGACCGCATGCGGGACGCACTGTCCGGTGAGATGAATCGTCGACAGGAGCTCCTGCGCCGGGCGGGTAACTTTGCCAACGTCGGCGACTATGAGAAGGCGCGTCGTAACGGAGCACAGCTCGCCCCGTTGCCGGCGCTGTTCATCGTGGTCGACGAATTCTCCGAATTGCTCAGTCAGAAGCCCGATTTCGCGGAGTTGTTCGTTGCCATCGGACGTCTGGGCCGCTCGCTCCACATGCACCTGCTGCTCGCCTCGCAGCGACTCGAAGAGGGCAAGCTTCGCGGGCTCGATTCGCATCTGTCCTACCGCATCGGCTTGAAGACGTTCTCGGCTGCCGAATCACGCACCGTCTTGGGCGTCCCCGACGCCTACCACCTGCCGAACATTCCAGGTTCGGCCTATCTGAAATGCGATTCGACCGACCTCCTGAGGTTCAACGCGTCCTACGTTTCGGGTCCGTACGTGCGACCGCTCTCTCCGCGCTCAGGGATGCGTCGGACGGTCGCCGCGGACGGGACACCGGTTTTCGCGCGGGAGTTCACCGCAAGCGAGATTCGGGAATTCGACCTCCCGACGGAGCGCGTCGACAGCGGGGAACCGCAGCGGGAAGCGGAGTCGGGCATCGAGATGCGAGACGGGCGAACGATCACTCTTCTCGACGTCGTGGTCGATCGCCTTCGCGGCCACGGCAACCCGGCGCACGAGGTGTGGCTGCCGCCGCTGCGCGAGTCCGCACCGTTGGATGCGTACTACCCCGACGGCGCCTGGCGCGCGCAGGTCACCACCGCGCCGACGCTCACGCTGCCGATGGGAGTTGTCGACCGGCCGTACGACCAGAGGCGGGACGCACTGATCGTCAACCTGTCCGGGGCACAGGGCCACGTCGCGGTTGTCGGTGGTCCGCAGTCGGGCAAGTCGACGGCGCTGCGGACGTTGATCATGTCTGCCGCGGCCTCGCATGCGCCCGAACAGGTGCAGTTCTACATTCTCGACTTCGGTGGTGGAACGATGGCGAGTCTGTCCGGTCTGCCGCATGTCGGGTCCGTGGCGTCGCGCCTTGACGAGGACCGCGTGCGCCGAACCGTCGCCGAGATGCTGACGTTGTTGCGCGAGCGCGAGGCACGGTTTCGCGACCTCGGCATCGAATCGATGACCGAGTTCCGTAGGCGCAAGGCCGCGCTGGCGCAATTGCCACCGGAACAGGCGGCACAGGATCCGCTTTCGCGCGACGCATTCGGCGACGTGTTCGTGGTCGTCGATGGCTGGTTCGTCGTCCGCAGCGAATTCGAGTCCATCGAGGCCGGACTCAATACGCTTGTTTCCCAGGGTCTTTCGTACGGAATTCACGTCGTGATCAGTGCTTCTCGGTGGATGGAGATCCGCCCGGCAGTCAAGGATCTCATCGGCACCCGACTGGAATTGCGGCTCGGCGACCCGGGCGATTCCGAGGTCGATCGCAAGGTTGCGCAACTGGTCCCGATGGGTTCTCCCGGTCGGGGACTCAGCCCACAGAAACTGCACATGCTCATCGCTCTGCCGCGCCTCGATGGCAGCTCTCACACCGCCGATCTCGGCGCCGGCGTCGCGTGGTCGGTCACGGCCTTGCGCGATGTCTACGGCGACCGCCGGGCCCCCGCGGTCCGGATGCTGCCCGAGCGGATCTCGCGCGCCGACGTGGTGGCGCAGGCGTGGGCACGTCGTGAGCCGACTGCCGCGTCGATCGCGATCGGCCTCGACGAGGCGACGCTCGCGCCGCTGGTTCTCGACTTCTCGGTGCAACCGAACTTCATGGCGTTCGGCGACACCCAGTGCGGCAAGACGAATCTGCTGCGCGTGATCCTGCGGGGACTGACCGAGAACGCCGGGCCTGCGACGAACAAGATCATCCTCGTCGACTATCGGCGCAGTCTGCTCGGTGAGGTCGAAGGCAACCACCTGGCCGGCTACGCCACGTCCGCGCAGCAGCTCGCCGACATGGTGGGCCAGCTCGTCGGCATCCTGCGGAGTCGCCAGCCCGGACCGGACATCACGCCGCAGCAGTTGCGGGACCGTTCCTGGTGGTCCGGCCCCGATTTCTACATCGTGGTCGACGACTACGACATGGTCGCCGTGTCCGGGGGCAACCCGCTGGTCCCGCTCGTCGAGCTCCTGCCGCAAGCGCGGGACATCGGGCTGCACCTCATTCTCGTTCGCCGATCGGGTGGCGCATCGCGTGCGATGTTCGATCCGATCATCGCGCGACTGAAGGATCTCAGTGCCGAGGGACTCGTCATGAGCGCGAGCAAGGAGGAGGGCGTTCTCCTCGGAACGACCCGGAGTGCTCCGCGGCCGCCGGGACGCGGCATGCACGTGTCCCGAAACGGTGAGGGGCTCATCCAGGTGGCGTGGGAGGAGCCGCACGCCTGAGGCGTGCTACCGGGTCAAACCCGACATGCTTTCAAGCGCTGCGTCGAAGGCGTAGGTGACGTCCGCGGCTTCGATCGCCATGATCGTGGCGGCGTCGAGGCTGCGCAGAACGTCCGGGTTGCTTGTCAGCCGCAGTTCGCGCTCTTCCTCTGCGGCCTCGATGACGTTGCGGATAAACCGGCCGTTGCCGGCGAGATCGATCAGTTTCCGCTCGTGGCCGGTCGGGTCGACGCGCGTTTCCGAACACAGCGGAACGCACCGTGACTGCAGTTCGGCGAAGGCCTCGGAGGTGAGCCGGGAGTCGCGCGACTCCGCGATGACCTCGCCGATGCGCGCCAATTCGGCGGCCGAATACGAGTCGAACCGGATTCGCCGGGCGAAACGGGAGGCGAGACCCTCGTTCGACCGCAAGAATCGGTCGATCTCGTCGTCATAGCCCGCGATGATGACCACGAGGCGGTCGCGGTCGTTCTCCATGCGGGCGAGCAGAGTGTCGACGGCTTCACGGCCGAACGCGTCACCGCCGGACAATCCTGTCTGGATGAGGGTGTAGGCCTCGTCGATGAACAGCACCCCGTCCATCGCGGAGTCGATGAGCTTGGAGGTCTTCGGAGCGGTGCTGCCGAGGTGCTCGCCGACGAAGTCCCGTCGACTCGCCTCGACGATCTGCGGCGACTTGAGAAGGCCCAGGCCGCAATAGATCTTGGCGACGATGCGAGCGATCGTGGTCTTGCCGGTTCCGGGAGGTCCCGTGAACGCCAGATGCATGCTGCGGGAATTGGTGGCCAGGCCCTTCTCCGCCCGGACCTGAGCCATGATCGCGGCCGATTGGAGTTTGGCTACCTGTCGCTTCACCTCGTCGAGGCCCACCTGGCGATCGAGGTCGGTTTTGGCCTGTTCGAGCAGGGCGGCGTTGGCGGCCGCGGCCTGTTCCTCCTGCTCCACCTCTGCGCTCTTTTCCGCCGCTGCGGTCGACGGGTCCCACTTGTCGGTACGCGTCGCGACGTGCACGGCGGTCGTGATGACCAGGCGGAACGACGGGTCGCGCAACGCTCTCGAGTTGGCTTCGAAATCCGGGTCCACGGCCTGGATCTCCTCGAAAAGGGCTTTCGCCTCCTCGGGACGGTCGGTTTCCCGCAGTGCGAGCCCTCGGGTGAATTTGGCGTTGATCGCGGCGGCCGGGAGCGGACCCGCCTCCGCCGCGCGCAGTCGCTCGATTCCCTCGGCGAACGTGCCCATCTGCACCAGAGCGGCGCCGGACATGACATCGGCTCCCGCGCGCATGTATGGGTCTTGCCAATTCGGGGAGTCCGACAGCGCCGTCAGGACATCGGGCCAGCGTTGGGTCTTGGAGTGCAGAACTCCGCGCATGTACTCGAGGATCGGCTCGATATCGGTGGCGTCGTCGAGGACGGTTTCGGCGCCGGAGTAGTCGTTCTCGGCGATGAGGGAGGCAGCGTAGGCCGCAACTATCGAGGCCGACGTGGAGACGGGGTAGTCGATGTACATCCCGGTGGCAAAGCGCGCGTCGACATGCAGTGGTTGCAGTCCAAAGCGGCGCAGGTCGAGGCGGAAGTTCCGCTGCGTGCGATAGAGGTTGTACAGCACGTCGGGGGAGCGATCGCCTGCAGCAAGACAACCCAGCCACGCGTCGGTCATGTCGGGGTTCAGGTCGGCGGCCTTGCGGAACGCCGCGGACGCCTGACGAAGGTCGCGGGCGGCCTCCTGACCGTCCACGGCGATCCCGAGCGACAGCAGCCCGATGGTGAACACCTGGGCGACATCCCTGCTACTGGCCATCCTTGCTCCTGCGATCTGAAGTCACGCCCAGGTCATCCGACCGGCTTGCCGGGTCCGGGATCGATGTTGTCACGTGCCACGAGCGCGGCGGCGCGATCGAGCGTCGGTCCGGGCGGAAGAAGCGAGATGATCGCCCAGGGCGCGGTCATCGGTTCCGGCAGGCCGAGCGGCTCGATCGAGGTATCCGGAATCCCGTACCGAACGCCGACGTCGGTCACGAGGAAGTACGAATCGCGGCGGGTCGTGTTCGCGGTGCTTCCGGTCGTTCGAATCGCGTACGTCGAGCCCGGCGGAATGTAGACGATGCTCGCCGTGGAGCCGTCGCGGGCCGGCGACAGCACCGGAACGGGCTGCGCCCCGGTGGGCGCGGGGTAGTCGCTGCCGCGGTAGATCGCCGTCGTCGTCTCACCATCGCGGCGGCGATGCCAGTCGAAGCACACGACGGTGCTTTCATCGGTGGAAACAATAGTCGGTCGATCTGCCGGATACGTGCCGATGGGGAGTGCGTCGGTCCGCGGAACGTTGGCGATGGCGCTGGGGGAGATGTCGACGACCTTCGAGTTCGAGGCGTAGCGAACGAGGTTTGCGGTCAGTTCCGGGACCTCCTGAATGCCCGAACCGAGGACGACATAGAACTTCGTCCCGCTCAGTCCGCTGTCGCGCAGGATCGATCCGATGACCGCGCCGGCGAGCTTCCACGGGACCGGATCTCCCACCTTCTCGATCACGGGCGCCTTGATCTCCGGCGCCGGCGGGATCGCGGCGATCAGCGCACTCGACACCCCACGCGGTTTGACGTCGGCGAGGCCGAAGACCTCGCGGACGGCGAAGGACTGTGGGTCGACTTCGGCGCTGGTGCCGTTCATCACCAGATAGTTCTTCGCCTTGTACGTGACGTAGAGGGCTTCTGATCGGTCCAGAGCTTTGCTGTCGCGATTGGCGATGATCTTGCCGCCGATCACCGCGATCTGGGAATCCGCGGTGGCGCTCGTCGGATTGGATCGCTTGTCGCAAACTGCCCAGTTGCTGTCCTCGCCGTCGCCGAGGGCGTCGAGGGAGGCGGGGGCGTTGGGAATACCGATCGCGGGACCGCGGTCGTAGTTGTCCAAGGCCGACGCATTGACCGGTCGTGCCTTTTCCGGCGAATTGGCCGCAAGCCGTGCGGAGGCGAGGTTGAGGGCTGGGTGCATTCTCCCATTGATGGCGACATACAAAATGCCGTTTTGTTTGTCCAAGACGATCTTGGCGTCGCCGACAGAACCGGTGGGGCTGATGAAGGAAAGCGCAAGTGCCCCGAGGATGATGATCACCGCAAACAGCGACCCGGCGAGGTAGGAACGCATGTGCCCGTTCATCGGGTCGTGAATCATGCGCACGTCACGGCGCACCAGCGCATGTTCGACCCGACGGAAGAGAAAGCGATAGCCGTTGACCTGCGACTTGGTCGTGCGCTGCGCCATCGCCTACGGCCCTCCAGGTGTCGTCACGAGACATCTCGTCATCGCCACTCGATGAGATTACCGAAGTGTGTGACACACAACACGAGATTGAAACGTGCTGATGTAGGCGCGATTTGGGCGTCGTGCGCGATTCTCTCGGTTTGTCTAGTTATTGCACGGCTATTGCGCCTAGCGAGAGTGGACTAATCTTTGAGCCGTAGACAGTTGGTAATTTTCGGCACCATTGCTGGTGTATATCGAATGATATACACCGCGGTGGAGATGTTTTGCTGCAGTGATGCTGGACTGCCTATTTCTATAAACGGAAGTGGGTCGAGGGGGAAATATGGCGGACTTTATCGCTGACGCGGATGCGATTCGCAACTACGGCACCACGGCTGCGGCAATGGGGGAAACGATTGCCACCGACGGGGCGACGAACGTGGCTTCGAACATGGCTGCGGTCGTGCCGGTCTTCGGGTTGATCGGCCAGGATTACCTCGCCGCCTTCGGAACCGCACAGTTCAACAATGCGAACTCGGTCGCCGAACTCGCGGCCTTCCATCAGGCGACTGCCGTAGCGGCAGATGTCGCCGCCGCCGGCTACGAGGGAACGGATGCGACCACGGCGGCTGCACTCCGCACGGCTGCCGACGAATCGTGACCACTGCTCTGACCCCCGACGTCGGGTCGTCGGGAGTCTCGGCCGGCAGCGACATCGCACCGCTGTTGGGCAAGCCGGTCGAGGAGGTGCTTGCGCTCCTCGGACTTCCGCCGTTGCCGACTCCGGACCAGGCAGTGCCGCCGGGGCCAGGAATGCCCACGCTGCCACCGCTGGACCTGGTGAGTCTGTTCAAGCCATTGACCGATCTGCTCGCAGGCTTCGGATCGGGTGATCTTTCGCAGGCCGCACTCGATCCGAGGCAGGCATTCGGTCGCGTTCAGCAGACGCTGCAGTCGACGGAGCAGACGGGTGGTAGCGCGATGTCCGCACTGGCGCCCGCCTGGACCGGGCCGGGTGCGGACGCGGCGATGGCCAGCGGGACGTCGGCGCAGGCGGACGGCGTCTCGACGGCGGCGCAAAGCCAGTCGATCTCGACGTCGCTGTCACTCGCGAGCGCCAGCGTGGCCAAGGGGCGTCTCGGTGTGGAGGGTGTCATCGCGAGCTTGTCGGCAATCGTGACGGCTTCGGCTCCCTTCATCCTCACACCGCCTGGTCAGGCGGCGATCCTGTCCGCGGCGTCGTCTCACCTCGCGCAGGCGACGGCGATCACCGCTGAGACGAGAACCGAGATGACCGGGCACACCGCCGCGATGGCGGGCGCCGGGATACCGGTTCCGATTTCGATGGCGCCGCAGATTCTGGGACAACTGAGTCAACTCGGTTCGACGCTGTTGGGCAGTTCGGCGAAGCAGGGGAAGGCGCGCGGGTCGTTGATGTCGGCCGGCCGCGGCGTGTTGTCGAAGGGCAAATCGGCCGCTGAGCTCGCGGGGCGAAGTCGGGGCGTGAAGGTACCGGTCGCGCTGGGCATGCTGCCAGGCTCGGCGAGCGGCGGGCCCGGCAGTCAAGTGCCGGGTGCGCGGACCGCGACCCTCGCCGGAGACCCGCGGGCGAGCCTGCCCACCGTGGACCAGTTGCGCACCGACGCGTCCGGCAACAACACCACGTCGACGAAGGGCTCGCTCACGTCGCCGACTGCTGCACCGGCAGCGGGACCAGGGGGTTTCCATGGTGCCGCCGTTTCGAAGAATGTCGTCGGTGATCGTGGGCATCTCGCCACTGGATCGGAAGAAATGGTCGGCGATATACCGGCGGTGACACCGTCCGTCGTGGGGTCGGGACCGCTGAATCTGGCGGTCGAGGCGAGCCGCGAGCCGGAGTCTCGAAAAACTCCACAGCGCAATTCACTGGACCTGTAAGAATCAATTTTCCAGGGCCGGAGAAACTTATTGGACAGCGGGGGAAGGAAAACATCTCATGTCTAGCGCGTGTGATGTGAACACAAATATGAAAGGGGGAGACTCGTGGCGGGAACACAGGTAGACATTGCCGGCATGCAGGCGGCCACCAGCAAGGCCGAAGGCATTCACGAGCAGATGGTCGGTTTGCTCAATCGGGTGAACAACACCGTTGCCGAGTCGAGCGGCGTATGGAAGGGCACCGCCCAGTCGGCGTTCATGCAGGTGACGGCCGAATACAACGAGGCCGCATCGAAGATGAACAACGCGATGTCGGAGATGCTCGAGAACCTGCGCGGCAACATGGCCCAGTACCAGGGTTCCGAGGAGTCTGCGGAGCAGAGCATCAAGTCCAGCGCCGGCGGCCTGAACCTCGCGCAGTAACCGAGAAGGGTTAAACGACAATGAGTTCCATTCATTACGACTACGCCGGCATCGAAAGTCTGCTCGCGCAGGCGCAGTCCGAGCAGCAGCAGCTCGCCTCCCTCGTGGAGGACATGAACGGCGTCAAGAACCAGACGCAGGCGTTGTGGCAGGACCCGAGCTCGGCCGAGGCATTCCAGGCGGCCTACAGCAAATGGGTGAGCGGTGCGCAGGAGGTGCAGCAGGTGCTCGCTTCGATCATCAACGCGGCGCAGACCGGCAGCGGTGACATGCAGTCCACGAATAACTCGATTGCGGGTAGCTGGGGCGGCTAGATCGTCTTGCGAGAAAATGGTGGGGAATCGCTTTTGTGGCGATGTCCCACCATTTTTGTATTTAGATTGAAGGACAATCGGTGCGGTCGCAGAATTATCGGTCTACGAGTCTTCAACTCGGTCCGACTGTTAGCCTGACATTCGTGCGGCGGGGAAATTCAACGCGACGTCTGAACCGCGGTGGTACCTGGTTGGGTTCGGCGGCTCCGGCCCAGATGATCGTGATCGTCGAGGTGGTGGCGCTCGCTGCTTTCGTGATCGCCTCGATCGCCGGTCTGGAATGGCAGATCGCCGCGGCGATCGGGGCGGGAGTTTTGCTCGTCGGAGTCGTGAGTATGTCGATTCGGCCCGGTGGGACACCCGTCTGGACCCGTATTCGACGTCGGTCTGCGTTTCGCGCGCGCAGGCGAAAGTCGGTCGAGTCAGTGCCGTCCGCATTCGACGTCGGGACACGGGACGGAACGACGGTCGGGTTGCGTTGGCATCGTCAGCAGTTGATCTCGGTCCTCAGGGTCAGCCGCGAGCCGGGAGTTGTCACCCGCCTTCGGCCACACACCGCGGAGTCTGGCGGTTTGGCGATGAGCGTCATCGCAAAGGGGCTCGTTCAGTTCGACATCGAACTCGAAGAGATCGACATCGTCTCGCATGGCTGGAAGACCCGCAGCCCCGAACACATCGCCGCGACCTACGGCGACCTCGTTGCCCCGCTCGCGGCCATCGGCTACCGAGACACATTCGTCGTGATGAGATTCCGGCCGGCCGCATCGCCGGAAGCGGTGTTGTCCCGCGGTGGCGGAACGGAAGGAATGGTTCGCGCGGCGACCGCTGCCGCTCGCCGAATGGTCAATCGACTCGCGGCCGAGGGACTGCATGCCGAGGCATTGACAGCGGTGGACATCGAGAGTTTGTCGTTGACACTCGGCGATGGGTCGAACCCCGTCGACGGCGTCGAAACATGGTCGGATATGCGCTGGGATGGCTACCACGCAACGTGTTTCGCTCTCGACGACGAGTACCACCCGGCGGTACTGCACGACATCTGGAATGTTCCGGCGGTCTCCGTGTTGACGAGGACATCGATTCGCCCGCACAGCACGAATGGCGACTACTCATTGCGGACGATCGTTCGCTACGGCACTACCGAGCCGATGTCCGGCGCACCTCATCCGGCACTTCGCTTGCTCGTGGGCATCCACCGGCCGGCCTACGACTGCACGCTGCCGATCCACGTCCCCGAAATCGACATCCGGCCGTTCGTCGGATCGAAGTTGACGATGGAGCAGATCTTCACCCCGTTGAACGGGTGCGGCCAGTTGGTCGGCGCCGATGACGACGGCAATGCGGTTGCTGTCGAGCTGTTCGGCTCGCGCGTCCAACGCGTCGAGGTGTGGGGCGACCGGGAGATGGTCCAGCAGATCGTTCTCCGGGCTGCCGTGCTCGGCGCGCGGGTGGTGATCTGGACCGATCGACCGGCGATGTGGCAGCCGATCGTCGACGCGGTTGCCGATCCGTTCGTCGTGTGGGTCGCCGGCACTGCGGCGCCACAGGCGGATTACCCGCAGATGTTCGATGTCGCGATTCTCGATTCGCCGCGGGTGACCCACGATCCGAGCGTTCACACGCAGATTCGGCTCAACCGGGGATTGTGCAACGAGCGGTGGCTGCCGCAGGGCGTCGACGTCATGCTGATCCAGGACCCGGATGTCGCCTCGCTCATGTATGTGGTGACGACGAATGGGCGCGCGGCGGTGACGCTCGTCGCGGGACCGAAGGAGAAGGAGTTGTACGCCACCGGTTCGGATACCGACGATGCGGTCGACGTCGGCATCGGGGCGCACGGTGGGCGGTGAATCGGATGGCGGACAAAGTGTTTGATCGCACCGCCTCGTGGAATAGGCGACGTCTCGCGGTGCTGTTCCTGGCACCGGCGTTGGTAGGTTGCTCTTCGGGGCCCGATCTGGGGGACGTCGGTTCCGACGAGGATTTGTCGGGCTACACGGCGACGGTCGCGGCGGGCGATTCACCGTACTTGGATTTGTTGCCGAGTGTCTGCAAGCGGATTCCGGATTTGTTTTTCACCAGTCGGGGGATGAAACCCCCGGATGCCATTTCGGATGATTCGGGTTCGCTGTTGAGCCTGTGCAATGCGGTGTCGGCGAACCGCAAAGATCCCACGGGATGGGCAGTGACGGTGGGTATCTACGCTGATCCGATTTCTTTCTTCAAGTCCGAATCCAGCCTGCAGATTGTCAAGGACAATATTGCAGTTGGACCGGATATCGGGACCATGTTTCGCGATCCGGAGGATGTAACCACTTGCAGACTGCAATGGGGAACATTTTACGGCTCAGCCGGAGTGACGATCTACCCGAACATGGGCAATACCATGGATCCGTGCCGAGACATCGTCGAGGTTGCGGCCGCGGTGCATCAATACCTTCCGTCTCGACCGAATGAAATGCGGCCTGCGTCATGAGTGGCGACAAAGTCGATTTCAACCGTCCGGCGGCGGACGGCGTTCTGCGCGTAATCGAAACCGCAATCGAAGGGCTCGACAGGGCGCGACGAAGCGCAGCCGAGTTGAGAATTGTGACCGGTGTGGGCACGTTGAAACGTTCCGACACGGTCGTACGAACCCTGAGGGACATGGCTGAAGCCTTTGAGGCGTCACTCCGTAATGCGGTCTCGGTTCTCGGCGAAATAAAAGATCATGCGGCGGCGGATTTCGACCGGGTCGAAGGGATCGATCAGGCGAATGCCGATCGATTGAAGGGATCGGCCACCGGGGGTACGGGAGTCGGTGCAGGTGGCTCGGGTTCGAGTCCGAGCGGCAGGACTGACACGGACATCAGCGAATCACCAAAGCCCGAGGACCCGAACGCGCTGTCCTACGAAGACATCAAGGGTGGCACCTCCAGCATGGATAAGGACAAGGTGGTCGCGCTCGGCTCGCGTTGGTACGACTTCGGCAAACGGGTTGATGAAGTCATGCAGGACTTTCACGATGGCGTGACGCAGCCGTTCGAAAGTGGTGTTCTTTCCTCGTCCGGCCTTGACGCCATACGCGATGGGTTCAAGAAGTTCTCCACGTCGATGAGCCAGTTTTCCGAGCAAACGCAGACCATTCAGAAGACCATCAGCCGCCTCGCCGACGGACTGGAGGCGACGAAGGACGCGGTTCCCGGCTTCTGGACCGAGACGTTCATGGGCTCGATGATGTCGATTGTCTATTCACCCCAGGAAGTTCGCGACGACCTGACGAAAGAGGCACGGGAGGCGATCGACAACGTCTACAACCCGGTGATCACCGCGTTCAAACCTCCGGAATCGGCTCCCGTCGCAGTGAATCCGGTCCAGGGGTCCGGTTCGCAGCCCGGATTCCAAACGAGCCCCGGTGTCGGGGGCGGTGGTGGCGGCGGAACGGGATATTCGCCAACCTCTGGTGGCGGGGGATCGGGCACCGGCAGCAGCGGTTCCGGCGCAGGATCTGGCGGCTCCGGAATGGACCCGTCGCAGTTGATGCAAGGCCTCGGCGCCGGCGGGACGCCCGCGGGGATGGATGATGCGTTCGCCGGTGGCGGTGCGATGGGTGCGATGGGAGGACTCGGCGGCCTGGGCGCCGGCGGCGGGAGTGGGGGCGGTTCGGCTGCCGGATCGGCGGCGATGCGGGCTCGGCAGGCTGCCGAGGCTGCGGCGCGATTGGCTGCGCAGGAGGCCGCCGCGGCACGCGGAGCACGCGCCGGTACCGGCATGACGCCTGGCCCGATGATGGGCGGCAAGGGAGCGTCGGCGAGCGAGAAGGGGGACCACAAGGGTGCCGCCTACTTGAGGGCCAAACACATGCAGGAAGAAGGACTCGGCACACCACACAGCTATGCCCCCGAGGTCGTCGATGAGACGTCCGTCCGGTCGTTTCTGAACCTCGACACCGGCGACGACGGAAAATCCACCGAACCACCTCGCGACAAGAAGTAGAACCCAGATGACGTCGAAGACGCGTCTGCGTGCGGTGCAGTTCCATGTCCTGTGGCACCACTATTCGACCGCAGGAGAGAAGTTTCCGAGGTCGCTGATCTACAACAGCGATCCCGAACTCGGCTACGACGAAGCCGAGTCACTCTATTCGAAGGTGCGCCTCGATTCACTGGATGAGATCAGCCCGGAAACGGTGGAGATGTTCCGAGTCCTCACCCGGCCGGAATATCGAATAGCCGTCCGCGGACACAACGCGCAGTTGCCTGACGACGACACCACATGGGTGCGCGTGTATTCGGCGTGGTTCGGCGCCGTCGCAGTGATCGCGCACCAAGTACCAGACACCGACCTGGCCAGTGGCGGCGACGTCTTTCTCTGGGCGGTGTCAACCGGCGCCTGGATCAGGGAACTCGTCGAGCTGCTACCGCCGGCCGTGAAGGGAAAGCTGCCCGCAGTCTCTGATGTGGCCGCTCAGCATCCGGACTCGTCCCGAATTTCGTCGATGCGGGACGAGGAGGCTGCGGCCACCCGTGCGAAATTCATGGCAATGAAGCGGTCGCACGGCGGGCGAATTGTGGTGACCGGCGGACGACCTGGCGAGGAGAAGATCGTGCACACGCTCCATTACCTCGACCGGGTGGACGATGGACGGTACTTGGCAACCATCGGCGAATACCTCGACGTCGAACCGGCTGACCGGGATCTGCTGATTCGTCGACTCACCAACACTCTCAACGAGACGCGAAAGCAGCTCGATCGAATGCGCGGCGACGTCGACGACTGAGTCTCATCGGATGCCGCGGCTCGAGGAGTCGATGAGGGACCCGGTCAACGCAGCGAGCTCGACGAACGACCGCCGAACCGGAGGGCTGATCAGCTCCGTGCGGATCGCTCCACCTTCGGAGAGGTGCTCGTCGAAGCCGATCAGCTGGATGTGGCTGAACTCCTGACGGAATCGCTTGTCGAGCTTCTTGACGCTGATCCGCGGTTTGTGGCCGTGGAGCTGATTGATCACCAGAACGGCACGTTCGAGCAGGTGGTGGTAGCCGTGTGCCTTGAGCAGGGCGATTTGGCGCAGCACCGAATTCGTGTCGTTCAACGTCGTGCCGCACACGATGACGAGTGCACACGCTTTTTCGAATGCCGCGAGGCCTACGGAGTCACGCAAGTTCTGACCATGGTCGGAGAAGACGAGCTGGTAGTGGCCGGCGATGGTCGTGAGCAATTGATCGAGCTGGGGCCCGGTGAATTCGGGGCGTTCAGGACTGGTGTCCGCAGCGAGAATCTCGAGGTCGGAAACATTCATGACCGTGTACGCGCGGCAGTCGCTGTAGGTGGTGATCTGCGAATCGCGCAGCATGTCGCTCAAGGTGTGGCGGAATTCGTCGGACCGCTCGAGTTCTGCCCGGTCGACGAGATCACCGAATCCGGGGTCGGCGTCGATCGCCAAGACCTTTTCGCCGCGAAGCTCGGCGAATGTCGAGCCCAGTGCCATGGCGATCGTTGTCACGCCGCCCGAGCCGATGACCGGGACATACCAAGTGCCGGCGATACGTTGCCGCGCTTGTTTCCACAATTGTTCGAACCGGACTTCGTCCGCCGATCGGCTGATCGAGAAGCCCATCTTGTTCGCCACGCCGCGCCATCCCTTAGCGGACTTACGCGAAACAGACTTGACGGCCAGATCGTCCGACTTCGGTTCACTCAGGAGCGATGCGGTCCAGTCCGGTACAGCAGCCTTCACCGCGGCCGGAGCACGTGTTTCGACAATGGCAGGTGTGGTGGGCTTTTCCACCACGACAGGCGCGGCCGGCATCTCGGTGTACTGGTCCCAAGGCTTCGGCGCCGCCGTCTGACCCGTGGTCGCTGCTGGTTTGCTCGCGGGATCAGGATCTTTCGCGCTCGGGCCACCGGTCTCGTCCACGTTGAGAATGTTGTCGTCGCCCATAATCATTCGTCCTTTGCCGGAGCCTGGCCCTGTCGCAATTCGAACTTTATCGATGGTTGCGCGGCGGTTGATGCGGGTTGGTGAATGTGGTCCGTTACACGGACAAGTCGCAGAACTGGGCGAGCGCGCCACCCCCGGGGTCTAGGTATGAAGCGATGAGGGTCTCGATGCGCAGCGTGAAGTGGTAGTTCCATCAAAACGGGAGGCAGGGCGAACGAGGTCACGAAAGGTACCTCTCCTTTGTCGATCGACGGACACTCACCCGTCGCCGCAGTCCTTGGCTTCCGCACGCAACGGGGTGT
Source organism: Nocardiaceae bacterium (assembly GCA_021372355.1). Lineage (GTDB taxonomy): Bacteria > Actinomycetota > Actinomycetes > Mycobacteriales > Mycobacteriaceae > Smaragdicoccus. The sequence goes on from JAJFUQ010000167.1 coordinate 39,128, forward strand.
GTTCTTCAGCTAATCGTCGGTACGGTTTTCGATCAGCAACTCGGCGATGGCAGCCGATAGGTGGGCATCGGTCAAGCGCAAGATCGTTTGCAGTCTGCCGGCGAGCCCCGGTGATCGATCCTGTGGGCGCATAGGCGCGAGGCCAGCGTCGATCGGCAGACCACTCAAGTACTCCGGGAATTCCCACATTCCGGATTCGTTCCACGGTCCGTACTCATCGGGCGCAGTCAGTGGTGCGATCTTGCATCCGAGTTCGCCCTCGCGTTCGGAAAGAAAGACTTGGAGCTTGCATTCCCTGTTTCGGTAGAAGACGGCAGTGCCAACCGGTCCGCCTTCGTTGACGTGGTTCATCGCGTCGACGAAAACAAATCCGCGGGCCGACAACATCGGCCCCCAGATGCGGTCGACCTCCGACTGGAAATCAGTGGCCATGGGTCACCGCACCTTCCGCCAGGTATTCCCGGCTTGAACGTATCCATACTGGCCGGCCAACTCTTTCATCGCGCGCACCTCCATCGCTCGGTATGGCCACTCACCGGTGAATTCGGCCTTTGCCAGGATTGCATCCACTGTCTCCCGTCCGTCGAGATGGAATTCGATTCGGTCGACGCCGCGCTCCATCGCGATCCGGATCACCTCGCGATTGGGCTCGAACATCTTCTCCATGACCTTGATGTCGTTTCCGTCGAGGTCACCGAGTGCTTCTCCCCATGCTTCGGCCATGTCGAAGTAGATGCCGCCATTCTTCTTCGCCTCGCCGATGTACCCGGCGTCAGGCCCTTTGTACGGTCCGAACACGACGCGGTCCGCGTCCCCATAGTCGACGTGGCGCATGGCGGCTGTGGCGAGATCCCGCGACAGTTCGGCGCGGGCCTGCGGCGATTCGCCGCGCAGCACCGACTGGTGCCAGGCTTTGGCAGCCGCAAGGGTCTGAGGCAGGTGTGCTCGCCACGTGTCGTTCGCGGCTTGGAGCGCGTCATCCGGCGACCGGTGCACACTCGCGGGCCGTTCGTCGGGGCTGGCGTGGATGGCCTGGCGGTCGCCATGGGCAAACGAGTCCGGCGCGGGGCGACCCGTGTGCTCGGATTTCGTGGGCGAGGGAGCACCTTCCGTGGCGAGGTTGAGCGGGTTCGGCGCATTGCTCGACGGTCCGGCGGTGCTCCGTGCGGCGGTGGCTCTCGAATCCGCTGAACCGTCGAGTCGGTCGTGTGGTCGACCACCGGTTGGCGGGCCTTCCGTGCCTCTGCCGGTCGGCGCGGCGGTCGCGCGTGGCGCGGTTTTCGGGAGGTCGGCGGGAACGGCCGACCGCGGGACCGTTGACGATGACCCATCGGCACTGCGGTGAACAACAGCGGTACCCGCGTCCGGAGACCCGGTATCGGGGCGCACATCGGACGAATGAGTGTGGCCTTGCGACGCTGCGGGCGGGGCACCTGAGTCGGTGCTGTGGCCGAGGTCGGGCGTGCTGGCGGCGTCGTGACTGCTGCTGACGGTCTTTGGCGCAGCGTCGGCGTGGTCGGCTGCGGGAGATGCCGACGCCACTGAATCGCGACCGGCTGTCGCGTCGGGAGCCGAAGGTGAAGCGGACGCGGACGCAGTCGCAGACTCGGGGGATCGCACCCTGTCACTGGCAGCGGTTTCCGGTTGTTCGCCACCAGCGGGGTGCGCCGGTCCCGATTGAGGCGAAGCGGGGCCGGCGGAGTCATGGGCAGCGGTTCGCGGTGAGTTGCCGGTTGTGCCAACGGAATTTCGCTGATTTCCACCGGTGCTCGTGACGACACCACTGGTTTGATCGTGAGGGCTGTCGGCGCGGGACAAGCGTCCGTCGCGCCCACCGCTGTCGGTATCGGACCGATTGTGGTGCTTGATCGCGCTTCCGGCACTTTCGGCGACTCCCTCGACCGCGCCTTCGGCAGCACCCTCGGCTGCGGCCTGGGCGATCTTGCCGAGGTCATAGCTCTCGCGGAAGCCGACGTTCTTTTCCACGGCTTGGCGGGCGGTTTCGAGGATGACGGCTTCGCCCATGCCTTCGGCGGCATTGAACGCGATGCGTTTGACGGCGTTGCGCGCGATGGATTCAAGGATTTCGCGGACGAGTTGCTTGATGACTTGAGTGAGGACGACGCGCGTGATGGCGGTGGTGACCGGGATCTCGGCGAGGCTCGCGCCGAAGGTTTCCGCGGCCGCGGCGAGCATGATGGCGATGTTGATGGCGGTGTAGATCAGTTCGCCGATGTAGATGAGTTTGGTGGCGATGACCTGGTAGCCAGTGACTTCGAGGAGGTTTCCGGCCTTGGCGAGTTGCTCGGCGAGGTCGGCGAGGCCGGTGTCTTCGCCGGTCGCGACGTCGTTGAGAACTTTGATGATCGCGTCGGCGGCTTGGCCTTCGAGGGCGTTGCTCAGTTGGTTGGCGTCGGCGCGGAGTTCGTCGGAGAGGCGTCGTACCTCCGCGGCGACCTGGTCGTAGGTTGTGGACATCTGCGCGAGCAGGTCTTCGTTCGAGTCGGGAAAGTCGCCGATGAACATGAAGGTACCGACCCACTTGAGGGGTTCGGGAATGTCGATCACAGGTGACCCATCAACGGTTCACCAGGCCGATCCGCGGGGGTCGTCGTCTGAGCTGTCGGTTCTCCAGCGCTCTTCTGCCTCCGGAGGCGCCAACGACGGCTCGACCCGCGTCGATCGGAGCAACTCCACGACGTTGGGTGGGGCGGGAACGTCCCCGAGCAGCTTCTGGCGCATTGCCGCCATGTCCCCGGCCGCCATGATCTCCGACATCGTCGCGCTGACTTGGCGTCGAACGTCGGTCGAAGCCTGCTGCGCCGTGTGGGTGATAGCCGCGGCGAGGCCGTCGATCCCCAATTCCCGGGGAGCGGCCGGGTCGATTTCGGTCTTGATGATCGTCCCGGCGGCGTTCACCCAGATGGTCACCATTGAGTCGTCCGACGTCGCACGGGCCGTCAATTGACTCGACTTACGTTGCAATTCGCCGATCTTCGCGAGGCGGGTATTGAAATCCGCCATCATCGCGTCGATCTTGGCCTGTGCCTCGCCCGCGAATTCCAACGCCATCCCCCTGAATTCCAACGCCTATTTGCCGGTGCCCTCGACCCGATTCGAACCGATTGCCCCGGTGATCTCCTCCTCTTGATGGAGAAGACCCTCCGCTGTCTTGCGTAGGCCGTCGGCGATTTCGCTCAACGTCTTGGCCGCCTGCTGGAGCGATTCTTCGATCTGCTCGCGGGCTTTCAGGTAGCCCGTGCCGAAAACGCCTCCCGGCTCGTCGTCGCCCCAGGCGTCCTTGTCATGGGCGTCGACCTCGTTGAGCAGGCGCGCTCGTGCCGCCTCTATCTCGTCGGCACGCTTGTCCAGATTGCCGCCGAGACTGTGCACCTTTTCATGGTCCGCATCGAGATGGTCAGACACGTGAATCCCCTCCGAAGTCCGGAATTCGAATTGTTTCCCAGAGTGTTACCGGCTAACTGTATGCCAGGTCGTGAGCAGGCGAATTTGGTCTGTCGAAATGCCCCGATCGGAACCGAGATCTGCGGGATAGTGGTGTGGCGTAGTACTTCGGATGGGGGATTCGACGAGTGACCGGGCCAGCCAAAACAACTGGTGGACAAGTTGCGGTATCAACCTCGAACATCGAAGTGAGCCGGGTGTCCGTCATTTGTGGCTCGACTCAGGTCGACGTTGGACTCCCGTCGAACGTGCCCATCGCCGACCTGATTCCGGAGCTTGCCAGGTTGTTGCTTCGCGACCAATATGGCGAGTCGGAGCCGGTTCCCGATGATCTCTCGACGCAGTGGTCCCTCGAACGCATCGGCGAGGGGCCGCTGAACGATGCTCTGTCGCTGAGCGAAGCGGGGGTTTTCGACGGCGGTCTCTTGGTGCTGCGGACCCGGCCGACGCGCGAACTCCCCGCCCTGTACGACGATGTCGTCGACGCGATCGCCGGAATCAACCACCGTTCCTTTCGCACTTGGACTCCCGGTGCGGGCGCATGGATCGGGATAATCGGTGGCGTCGCAGGATCTGTTGTGGCCGTCGGCGCGGGCGTTCTCACGCACGACTGGGGACCCGGGCGTATCGCCGCCGCCGTCGTGTCGGCGATATTGGCGATCGTGTCGATGGCCGCTGCGAGCCTGTCCGTGAGCCGGTACTCGAGTCCGAACGTCAGTGCGGCCCTCACCACGCTCGCGTGCGCCCTCGGGTTCGCGACCGGTTGGGCCGCGATCCCGCCGGGATATGGCGGACTGTCGGTGGTTCTCGGCTTGGCGTTGAGCACCGCGATCGCTCTGATTTCTCTACGAATCACCGTCGGAAATCCGCTGGTCCACATGGCACTGATCGCCGCGTCGCTGGTGGCGCTCATCGGTGCTGTCGGTTTCGTGACGTGGACGAACAGCCTTGCCCAGACCGGCGCACTCGTTGCGGCGCTTGGTCTTTGGGTGACGCTCATCGCGCCGCGCGCGACGGTGGCGCTGGCCAAATTGCCCATTCCAACGGTGCCCTCGCCGGGAACGCCGCTCGACTCGCTCGATGCCGAGGAACACGGCAACGTCCGGCCGGGCGTGAGTGCGATCGGGCACCTCACGCTGCCGACAGTGCAAGCGCTCGAAGTTCGTGCGAAGGCCGCGAACAGTTACGTCTCGGGCCTGATGCTGGGTTCTGCGGTCGCGGCAGTCGTCGGTGCTGTCATGGTGGCGATGCCGGGCGAGGAAGGCACGTCGTGGCCGCAACTGATCCTGGCGTACGTGGTGGTCGGGGCGATCGCCATGCGCGGTCGGTCGCACGTTGATCTGGTACAGGCGGCGACGCTCTTCGCGGTTGGCCTCACTGGCCTGCTCGGGGTTTCCGTGGCGGTGATGTTCGCATCCGGTGGCTGGGCGCTGGCCGGTTATCTGATGTGTCTGGCGACGGTCGCCGGGGCGATCTATTTCGGGGCGATCGCACCGCGAATCGAATTCTCGCCGACCGCTCGTCGGGCCGGTGAACTGCTCGAATACGCGATGATCGTGCTGGTCGTGCCCTTCGCCGCGTGGGTGATCGGGCTGTACGGGCTCGCGCGAAATGCCTGATCGGCGCTTCTGGCCGCGGCTGCTGCGATGTGGCATGGCATCCCTGCTGACCGTTTCCGCCGGGCTGTTGCCGAACGGGACGGCGGCCGCGCTACAGCCTCCGACCGTGGACTCCGGGAGCCTGCCGTCCTCGGGGGTGGGCGGGGGATCGATCCAAGATCAGGAATGTGTGGAACCGGGAACCGACGGATCGGATCTGTCGGGTGTGCCCGCGGCGCTGAAGGCACTCGACATTCCCGATGCCTGGCGGTACTCGACCGGCAAAGGCCAGAAGGTCGCGGTCATCGACACGGGTGTCAGCCCGAGTGAACGACTCGACGTGATAGCCGGCGGGGACTATGTCGGTGGCGGCGACGGAACCCAGGACTGCGACGGCTACGGCACGGCCGTGGCCGGAGTCATCGCCGCGAAGCGAAGCGACAGCGACGGATTCTCCGGCGTCGCCCCCGATTCGTCGATCATCGCGATCCGACAGTCGAGCCCCTCGTTCCGCGCCGACAGCGACTCCGCGGGGTGGCAGGAGGGGTACGGCTCGCTCCACACCCTCGCGAGCGCGATCGTGCGTGCCGTAGAGCTCGGGGCGACCGTCATCAGTGTGTCGGTTGATGCGTGCCTGCCCGCCAACGAGGACTTCGGTTCCGGTGACGCGGCTGTCGGCGCGGCGGTCAAACATGCCAATGACAACAATGTCGTCGTGGTTGCCGCGGCCGGCACCGTCACTCACGACTGTGCGCAGAACCCGGGCATGAACGGGGTCGACCCGTCGCGGCCGTGGGACAACGTCATCAGCAAGATCTCGCCCGCTTGGTACAGCGACCACCTGCTCGCAGTCGCCTCCGTCAACGAGGACGGCGCAGTGTCCGCGTTCAGTCCGGCAGGCCCGTGGGTGTCGGTGGCGGCACCCGGAACCGGTGTAGTCGCACTGGATTCGAGCAAGGGGACCGAGCGCCTGGTCAACGGCGAAACGGTTCAGGGCAAATTCCAGCCCTTGCAGGGAACGCGGTTCGCGGCCGGATTTGTCGCCGGTGTGGCGGCACTGATTCGGTCCCGTTTTCCGGAGATGAGTGCACCGGACGTCATCGAGAGGATCGAGCGAACGGCGCACGCCCCCGGAACCGGACGGGATCGGTATCAGGGATACGGAGTGGTCGACCCGGTGGCCGCGCTGACGGCGCACAAGGTTCCGAGCGGACCCGCACGCGACATGTTCGCCTCGGAGAAGATCGCCAAGCCCCGGCCCGGACCGGCCATCGATCTGCCGACGCTCATCACGGGTCTGGTTCTCGGACTGGGGGCCGTCGCCGCGGTCGTGATCACGTACGTCTGGGTTCCGTCGGCACGTCGGCTTCGGCGATCCGACGATGATTCAGACCTCTGACGTGCAGTTCAGGACGACTCTCCGAGTTGTTCAGTGAGCCCGGCAATCTGTTCCTTCATCGCCGTCACGGCGCGTTCAGCAGCCTGCTGGGCGAGATTGACAATCCGTTTCGACAGCTCCGACGCGTGCAGATTCATCGCGGCATCATCGAGCGCGATGTGCACCAGCGTTCCGGCGCCATCGACCTCGACGACCACCGCGGAGTCGGCCGTCGCTGCCTGAAACCGCGCGGAGCGAAGGCGTTCGCTCGTCACCGTCACCGCCTCGAGGGCCTGCTTCGCGCGCCGTTCAAGATCGTCGAACGTCACCGCAGTCGCGGGCGGCATTGGTGCGGATGGTGGCAGATGTGCGAAGGGATCGACCATCACGCGTCTTCGTCTTCCGAGACTTCGATTGCCTGGACATCCGCCAGTGTCGGCAGTTGCAGGTACGACAGAACCGTCGGGTCGACACCCTGCTCCGCCAGTTGCCGACGGCGCTCGTAACCCGCCCGCACCGCGGCCTGCTTACACAGGTCGGTGAGACGCCGCGCGAGGACCTCGGGCGGTCGCTGCATTTCGGATGGATCGATGTGCAGCTCCGTCGGAATTCCCTGTTCGGTCGTTCGGACGGTGATCGAGCCATCTCGCGAGGCGGCCTGACCGGCGACGGGACGAGTGTCCATCACTGGGGGAAGGCGTCGGTGACTTCGGCGGCGAGTTCGAGAAGCGCCATGCGCGTCTTGCGACCAAGAGTGTTCAGATCGACCTCGGCGCCGATCGCCAGATGTTCGTCGTACGGGATGATGTGCACGGATTGAACGCGACCCTGGAAGGTCTTGGCCACCAGTTTCGTGTCCACCGGCTCGCTCCCGGAACGCGGCATCGAAATCACCACGATCGAGTTCCGGACCAGGTGGTGATACCCGTTCTGGCTCAGCCAGTCGAGCGTCGCGATCGCGCTGCCCGCGCCATCCCACGCCGGCGAACTGATGATCATGAGGGCGTCGGCCAGCCCGAGGATGCCCTGCATCGACGAGTGCAGCAGGCCGGTGCCGCAGTCGGTCAACATGATCCCGTAGTGCGGTCGGAGGATGTCGACCGTGCGGCGATAGTCGGCGTCGCTGTAGGCCTCGGACGCGGCGAGGTCCCGATCGGATGCGAGGACCTCGAGACCACTGGCGGCTTTGGAGGTGTGTCGGCGGACGTCGTCGTAAGTTTCGACGCGCGGCGCGGCGAGCAGTGTCTGGACGTTCGCGTTGGTTTCCTTCGATACCCGGCTTGCGAGCGTGCCCAGGTCGGGGTTGGCGTCGATGGCGATGACGCGATCGGTCCGCAGTGATGCCAGGACCGACCCCAGACCGATGGTTGTGGTGGTCTTGCCTACGCCGCCCTTGAGCGACAGGACGGCCAGATTGAAGTGTCCGCTCAAGGGTGCGCGGGTTCGCTGGACGAGATCGTGCACGTCCTTCTCGCTGGCGCTGGCGCCGAACTTCACTAGACCGGCGGTGGCGGCACGGGCGGCGCGACGCCATCCTTGCTTGGCCGGGGAAAGCGATGTCTCGCTCGGGTCGGGGACCCGCGGAGGCGCCGGTGGCGGGGGCTCCGGAATCGATGGCTGTTGGCGAGCCATGCCGTAGCGCGGTGGTGCGGAGTAGCGCCGCGGTGTGGCCGCCGGCGGGACAGAAGTCAACGCCGATTCGCCAGACATGGCGACGTCGGTTGGTTCGGGTACCTCGCTGCTGCTGTCTTCAACCTCGACGGCGGGGGGCTCGGGTGCGGAGGGAGACGTCGATCCGTGCCGTTGTGGTTGGTGGCCCGCTGGACGAAGCCACGGCGGATCCGCAAACGGCGCGTTGCGCCTGTCCTCCATCTCATCTCCTCAGACCGATTGCATCTGAGTTTACGTGGGGGCCTTTGCAGATGTCGGGAGTGCCGAATGTGCTGCTGAACAAATGACGTGGCAGGCGAATCGTTGTCGACCGCTTGTTTCGGTGTGGCGTCGAGAGGGCGCTTGTTGCTGGATATAGGGTGCACACGTGTCACCGACGAAGCCGTTTTTCCCTGCTCCGGCAAATCTGCCGCCAGGGGCGGACGTCGGTTTGATCTTGGCCGGACTCCGCGGCGATCACGTCTATGCGCCCGCTGCCGACGAGGCCGCGCTCGAGGGCGTTGTCGCCAACGCGAAATCCCGCGGCATCGAGTTGAGCATCGTCGTCGTACCGGATCTGCCGGCAAATGATCGTCAGCTCCGTGATCTGGCCACGAAGGTCGGTGAGCAGACTCATGGGACGGTCCTCGTCCTGGGTCGCGACCTCGTCGGTACGAACAGCGATTCGATTCCTCGCGTGCGGATCGACGCGGCCGAGGATGTGGCGGAGGGGCAGCACGGCGACTACGTCGGCGCCGCGGAGCGCTTCCTCAACGAGGTGTCACAGCCCGGGCTGCCGTTCACGGAGATCACACTCCTGCTTTGCGGGGTTACCGCCGCCATCGCCGCGGCTACCGCGGCGGCCAAGCGCAAGCGGGCCAAGCGAGCGCCCGCCGTCGAACTGATCGACGCTCTCTAACTCGACGCTCTTCCGATTCGGCACGAAATCCCGCGCTAGCCGCGGGATTTCGTGCTTCATCGTGTACCTCGCCACCCCTCTCTGGCGCAAGCCACACACCCGCTCGTGAAAATTTTGTTGCTGTAATTTGTGACAAAAGTTTATTCGTGATGCCGCTGTGACGTATGGTGCAGAAGACACTTTTTGGGGAAGGAGTGTCGCAGACAGTCTTTTGGGGCCTGATGTGATATTAGGCCCCAAAAGGCTGATCGGTTGCACCTAAATATCGGCTTACCTGTTCTTCCAGCGACTGCGCGCTGGGGGTTCAGTGGTGTACCCACGCGGCTTCTACCCCGTGAGTGGACCCTCCGTCGCCCGTCAACCGGGCCCGGGGGCCTACCAAGGGAGAACCCGTGAGACACAACAAGACCGCGACGAACGCTGTGGGGCACAGCGCGTCGTCCGGCACTGGGGAGGCGTTCTGGCGCCGCGCGACCGGTCGAACGACCGTCGGGCTGTTCGCCGTCGCCGCACTTGCGTTTGTTGGGCCTGCACATACGTTCGCCGCGCCCGCAGCCGAGAACGGTCCGGCTGGGGCAGTCGTCGGAGTCGGGAACGTCGGCGCACTCGTCAACCAGGTCGCCTCGGCCAACGCCGAGCTCGCGGACCTCAACGGTCAACTCGCCGCACAGCGAGAGTCGGTCAACAAGGCCATCGTCGATCTCCAGCGCGCTCGGACTGCCGCATCAAAGGCCGCCCAAGCCGTTGTCGCCGCCCAGAAGGCGTTGAAGTGGGCAGACGACAAAATCGCCTCAGCCCAGAAGACGTTCGATTCGCAAGCCGCGCTTGCCTACACCCAGGGGAGCGCCGGCGGCGGAATCGCCTCCTACCTTTCGGCATCGAACCCCGAGCAGCTGATGCAGCGCGGACAGGCCTTGGCGCTCGTGTCCGAGGCGCAACAGATGACGGTCGACACCCTCAAACGGGCGCGTGAAGAGCAGACCAAGCGAGTCGAGGCTGCCCAGAAGAAGCAGGAAAAGGCCGCCGCCGCACAGACCGCAGCCGAGCAGGCAAAGAACAATGCCGTCGCCGCAATCCGGGCGGTTCAGCGCGCTGCCGCTGTTCAGGCAGCCAAGACCGCTGCATTGACGCACCACCGCGATGAGGCCCAGGCCGCCATCGCGGCGACCACACCTCCCGCGCCCGCGACGGTCACCACCGCCGCCGCGACCACTGCCGCCACGACCGCTGCCGCAGCTCCGACGGTCGATGCGGCGGCGACCACGACGGCCGTTCCGCCCGCTGCGGCGATGACCACTCCGGCGCCCGATCCGACCACGGCGGTCGCCTCCGACTGGGTGCAGTTGCTCGTAGAGCTCATGAACACGGGATCGACGAGCGCTGGGTCGAGCGCTGGATCATCGAGCACTGGATCATCGGGGACCGGTTCGTCCGGCGACCAGGCCACGCCGCCGGCCGTCAACGAAGCTGCGCCGGTCACCACCGTGACCGCTGCAGCTCCCGTCACGACCGTTGTCGGACCGACCACGACGGCAGCCGCCGCCGCGACGACCACGGCGGACGCGACGACCACCACCGCCACCACGCCGGCTGCGGACACGTCGACCGATGTCACCGACACGACCGGCAACTCGGAGTATTACGAGGGCGATGGCACGGACTCGACCGGTGACAACGGGCTGTCTCAGGCACCGACGATCACCGGATCCGCGGGCGTCGAGACGGTCGTCAACCGCGCGATGGCGCAGCTCGGTGTCACGTACGCGTGGGGTGGCGGTGACGCCAACGGCCCGACGCTCGGTATCCGCGACGGCGGCGTCGCCGACAGTTACGGCGATTACAAGAAGGTCGGCTTCGACTGCTCCGGCCTCATGGTCTACGCCTTTGCCGGGGTGGGCATCTCGCTCCCGCACTACAGCGGCTACCAGTACACGTCGGGGAAGCAGGTCCCGATCGCGCAGGTGGCGCGCGGCGACATGATCTTCTGGGGTGGCGGCGGCAGCCAGCACGTCGCGCTGTACCTGGGCGACGGCAAGATGATCGAGGCGATGGAATCCGGCACCGTCATTCACATCACCGATGTGCGGTATGGCGGCATCCAGCCGTACGCGGTTCGACTCATCGAGTGACGCTCTGATGCTGTGAATGTTGCGTCCCAGTGGCCCCCGTCACCCTGGAGCCTGTAAAGATGGTGAAGGGACAAACGGATCGCCCAGGGGCGCAGCCTGCCCGAGCGACCATCCGATGCAGCGTGAAAGCGGGGAGCAACCGGTGACCTCTACGGACGGCGCATCAGCGCTGGCAGCCGACGTTCAGGCGTTGGAGAAGGCGGTATACGAGGTCAAGCGAGTCATCGTCGGCCAAGACCGCCTCGTCGAGCGCCTTCTCGTCGGCATGCTCGCGAAGGGCCACGTTCTGCTCGAAGGTGTTCCGGGTATCGCCAAGACGCTCGCGGTAGAGACATTTGCCAAGGTCATCGGCGGTTCATTCACGCGCGTTCAGTTCACGCCGGACCTCGTGCCGACCGACCTCGTCGGTACCCGCATCTACCGCCAGGGCCGCGAGGAATTCGACACCGAACTCGGTCCGGTCGTCGCGAACTTCGTGCTCGCGGACGAGATCAACCGTGCGCCGGCCAAGGTGCAGTCGGCGTTGCTCGAGGTCATGGCTGAGCGGCACGTGTCGATCGGTGGCAAGACCTACCCGATGCCCGACCCGTTCCTGGTCATGGCAACCCAGAACCCGATCGAGAGCGAGGGCGTGTATCCGCTGCCCGAGGCTCAGCGGGACCGCTTCCTCTTCAAACTCGTCGTCGACTACCCGACGCTCGAGGAAGAGCGCGAGATCATCTACCGGATGGGTGTGCAGCCGCCGTCGGCGAACAAGGTCTTCGACCCGAGCGACATCGTTCGACTGCAGAAGGCCGCAGCGAACGTCTTCGTTCACCACGCGCTCGTCGACTACGTCGTCCGCGTCATCGCCGCCACGCGCCGTCCGGGCGATCTCGGACTCACCGACGTCGCTGGCTGGATCTCCTACGGTGCTTCGCCCCGTGCAAGTCTCGGCATCATCGCGTCGGCTCGGGCACTCGCGCTCGTCCGCGGTCGTGACTACGTGATCCCGCAGGATGTCGTCGAAGTCATTCCGGACGTGCTGCGTCACCGCCTCGTGCTCTCGTACGACGCGCTCGCCGACGAGGTCTCACCGGACACCGTCATCACGCGCATCCTTCAGACGGTCGGCCTTCCGCAGGTCGTGCCGCAGGCGGTCGGCCAGCATGCGACACCGCAGGCTCAGCCGGTTTCGGCGCCAACCGGGCAGTACCCGGCACCGACGCAGGCACGCTAAGGCGCAGCGTCGATGAAGCGGTCGCACCCGCACGCGCCCCCGTCTTTTCGGTCGGGAAATCTCGACGACCCCAAGGTCGCCGCCGCTCTCAAGACGCTCGAGCTCACCGTTCGTCGTCGGCTCGACGGCGTCCTGCACGGGGATCACCTCGGCCTCATCCCAGGCCCCGGTTCCGAACCTGGCGATGCCCGGCTCTATCAGCCCGGCGACGACGTTCGCCAGATGGACTGGTCGGTCACGGCGCGCACCACGCATGCGCACGTCCGGCAGACAGTCGCCGACCGCGAGCTCGAGACGTGGATCGTCGCGGACATGTCGGCGAGCCTCGACTTCGGTACGGCGGACTGCGAAAAGCGCGACCTCGTGGTGGCTGCCGCCGCGGCCGTCACCTACCTGACCAGCGGTGGCGGCAACCGGATCGGCGCGATCATCGCCAACGGCGAAACCATGACCCGCATCCCGGCGCGGTCTGGTCGCATGCACGCCCGAGCGCTGCTGACGGCGATCGCCACCATGCCGTCTGCGCCCGACGGCACGCGCGGCGACCTACGCGCAGCGATCGATGCACTGCGGCGACCCGAACGGCGCCGCGGACTTGCCGTGGTGGTCAGCGACTTCCTCGGCGACATCAATTGGCAGCGGCCGCTCCGTGCCATCGCCGGCCGGCACGACGTTCTCGGCGTCGAGGTCTTGGACCCGCGCGACATCGAACTTCCCGATGTCGGTGACGTCGTGCTCCACGACCCGGAGTCGGGGCGGACTCGCGAGTTCACCGTCACCGAGCAACTCCGACGGGACTACGCGGCCGCCGCGGCGGAACATCGTGAGCAGGTCGAGCACACGCTCCGCTCGGCTGGCGCGCCCGTGATGACGCTTCGGACGGACAAGGACTGGATTGCCGAGGTCGTCCGCTTCGTCGCGACGCGCCGCCACAGTTTCGGTGCTGCGCCGACGAACAGGGTCGTTCGCCAATGAGCTTCAGTGATTTTTCCAGCCCCGTCTGGTTGTTGTTCTCGGTTGCCGTCATCGGGCTCGGTGTCGCGTACTACTTCCTGCAGCGGCGCAAGCAGGCGCACATGCTCCGGTTCGCGAACATGGAGCTGCTCGAACGTGTCGCGCCGAACCGTCCCGGCCGCTGGCGCCACGTTCCGATCGCATTGCTGCTGGTCGGACTCCTGCTCATGACCGTCGCGCTCGCCGGCCCGACCGCGGTCCGCAAGGTTCCGCGTAACCGCGCGACCGTGGTTCTCGTGATCGACGTCTCGCTGTCGATGGAGGCCACCGACGTCAAGCCCACGCGTCTGGAAGCGGCCCAGGCCGCGGCGAAGGAATTCGTCGAAGGACTGACCCCGGGCATCAACCTCGGTCTCGTCGCATACGCCGGCACGGCGTCGGTTCTCGTCTCGCCGACGACCAACCGGCAGGCGGTCAAAGCCGCCATCGACCAGCTCAAGCTGAGCGAGCGAACCGCGACCGGCGAGGGCATCTTCACCGCCCTGCAGTCGATCGACACCCTCGCTTCGGTGCTCGGTGGTGGCGCAGAGCCGCCGCCCGCGCGCATCGTTCTGGAATCCGACGGCAAGCAGACGGTTCCGGAAAGCCCGGACGATCCTCGCGGCGGTTACACCGCAGCCCGGATCGCCAAGGAGAAGCACGTTCCGATCTCCACGATCTCGTTCGGTACCAGCTACGGGACCGTCGACATCAAGGGCCAGGACGGACAGACCGAGCGGGTCCGGGTGCCCGTCGACGACGACTCACTGCGCGAGATCGCCAAGCTGTCGGGCGGCGATTTCTTCACCGCCTCGAGCCTCGAAGAACTCAAAAAGGTCTACGACACGCTCGAAGAGCAGATCGGCTACGAGCTGACTCGCGGCGACGCGAGCCGCCCCTGGCTCATCGGCGCTCTGCTGTTCATTGCCGGCGGACTTGCGGTGGCCATCGGCCTTCGCCAGCGCCTGCCCTAATTTCCGCGTCATCGGTGAGGCGAGTCTGAGCCTTATCCGTTTCACAGTTAGGTTGTTCCCCATGTCTGAATCTGCTGCCGGTAATCCGTCCCGATCTGTTCTCGTGACCGGAGGAAACCGCGGCATCGGGCTCGCCGTTGCGCAGCGTCTGCTCGCCGACGGACACAAGGTCGCCGTGACGCACCGTGGTTCGGGTGCACCTGAGGGTCTTTTTGCGGTGAAGTGCGACATCACCGACAGTGAGCAGGTCGACGCCGCGTTCAAGGAAGTCGAAGCTCACCAGGGGCCCGTCGAGGTTCTCGTCGCGAACGCGGGAATCACCGATGACACGCTCCTCATGCGCATGACGGAGGAGCAGTTCACGCGCGTCATCGATGCCAACCTGACCGGCGCTTTCCGCGTCGCGAAGCGGGCGAACCGCGCGATGCTGCGGGCGCGTTGGGGACGGATCATCTTCCTCGGCTCCGTGGTCGGCATGGCCGGTGGACCGGGACAGATCAACTACGCAGCTTCCAAGGCCGGTGTCATCGGTATGGCTCGCTCGATCTCGCGCGAGCTCGGGTCGCGCTCGATCACCGCGAACGTCGTCGCACCGGGCTTCATCGACACGGACATGACCAAGGACCTCGACGCCAAGTGGCAGGAGCAGATCACGGCGGCGATCCCGTTGCAGCGCATCGGAAAGCCGGAGGAAGTCGCTGCGGTCATCAGTTGGCTGGCATCGGAGGACTCGTCGTACGTCACGGGAGCTGTCATCCCGGTCGACGGCGGTCTCGGCATGGGTCACTAACGCGAGTTATTCACGTACTGAAAGGCTTTGACACACATGAGCGGATTGCTCGCGGGCAAGACCATCCTCGTCACCGGAATCATCACCGACTCGTCGATCGCGTTCCACGTCGCAAAGCAGGCGCAGGAAGCGGGCGCGAAGGTCATCATCACCGGGTTCGACCGCTTGCGTCTCATCGATCGCATCGCGCAGCGTCTGCCGCAGCCGGTCCCGCCGGCGATCGAGCTCGACGCGACGAACGAGGAGCACCTCGCGGCACTTGCGGACCGCATTCGCGAGGTCGCTCCGGAGGGAATCGACGGTGCGGTGCACTCCATCGCGTTCGCGCCGCGCACCCTCATGGGGCCGGACGCGAAGCCGTTCCTCGAGGGGCCGGGACCGGACGCCGCCAAGGCCTTCGAGATCTCCGCATGGAGTTATGCCTCGCTGGCGCGCGCTGTGTTGCCGGTCATGAATGAGGGTGGATCGATCGTCGGTATGGACTTCGATCCGCGCACCGCGATGCCGTACTACAACTGGATGGGCGTTGCGAAGGCTGCTCTCGAGGCGGTCAACCGCTACGTCGCCCGCGAGGTCGGCGAAGCGAAGAAGGTGCGTTCGAACCTCGTTGCCGCGGGCCCGATCAAGACGCTCGCCGCCAAGGCGATCGCGGGTACCGCCACCGACGACGCGAAGAAGCTCAACCAGCTCAACGATTACTGGGACGGTGCGTCGCCGATCGGCTGGGACGTCAGCGACCCGACGCCGGTCGCGAAGTCGGTGTGCGCGCTGCTGTCCGACTGGCTGCCGGCAACCACCGGATCGATCGTCTACGTCGATGGCGGCGCGAGCCACAACACCTGGCTGCCGGAGAGCTAGCGCCGTGGACGCCCTCCTCGTTCTTTCGTTCGGCGGCCCGGAAAAGCCCGAGGACGTCATGCCGTTCCTCGAGAACGTCACGCGCGGTCGCGGCATCCCGCCTGAACGACTCGTCGAGGTCGGCAAGCACTACTACCACTTCGGTGGTCGTTCGCCGATCAACGAGCTGAACCTGGCGCTCATCAACGCGGTCAAAGCCGAGCTTGAGCGGAACGGTCTGCAGCTGCCCGTGTACTTCGGCAACCGCAACTGGCATCCGATGGTCGAGGACACCGTCGCCACCATGACGGCCGACGGCGTGCAGTCGGCGCTGGTGTTCGCGACGTCGGCGTGGAGTGGCTACTCGGGGTGTCTGCAGTACCACGAAGACATCGCCCGTGCGCGGGCTGCGGTCGACGGCGCACCGCACCTGACGAAGCTGCGCCAGTTCTATGACCATCCGCTCTACATCGCGGCCGTCGCGCACGCGATTGCGGAAGCGCGCGAACAACTCCCGGCTGAGCTGCGGGAGGAAGCGCGGTTGATCTTCACCGCGCACTCGGTGCCGAACGTGGCCGACGCCGCGGCGGGTCCGTCCGCTGCCGGCGGCCATCTCTACAGCCGTCAGGTTGCAGAATCGTCCCGCTTGGCGGCGGCGGCCGCGGCTTACCCGGACTTCGATCTCGTGTGGCAGTCGCGTTCGGGACCACCACAGGTGCCGTGGCTCGAACCCGATGTCGTCGACCATGTCTCCGCCCTCGCCGACGCTGGCATGCGCGCGGTGATCGTGTGTCCGATCGGCTTCATCTCCGACCACATGGAAGTCGTGTGGGACCTGGACAACGAGCTGCGCGACATGTGCGTCGAACGGGGGGTTGCGCTCGCGCGCGTCGCGACCGCCGGTCCCGATCCGCGGTTCGCGCAGATGATCGTCGAGCTCGTGCAGGAGCACATCGGGGGAGTTCCGGCCCGTCGTCTCGGCGCGGAGCCGGCGTTCGGATGCACCCTTGACGGTGCGCCGTGTGCCGAGGGTTGTTGCGCTATCCGCCGAGGTTGAAGAAGCTGAGCATCGACTCGATCGCGATTTTCTGCGTGGACAGCAGGACGATCGGAATGAGCGTTGTGAGAATCAGCCGGCGGACCATCGAGTTGGTGAACGGCCACTCTGGCGCTTCCTTGAGGCGCTTCTCGTAGTTGCTCCAGATGTTGGACAGCGTGTTCAGCTGGCTGAGCGACTCGCCTAAGTCGTCCTCGCGGTAGCGAAGTTTGAGCTCGCGGTACACCTTCCGCATGTTCGCCCGGACTTTGTTCAGTTCGCTCTGCTTCGCACCAGCCATCACCCGGTGCGTGTTTCGGAGGCTCAGGAAGAACAATGCCGCGGCGATCACCGTTATCGATATGGTGATCACGAGTCCGGGCGTGTCCTGGCTCGGAAACAGCAGGATTCCGATCGAGATTCCGCCGAGCAGGACCAGCGACGTGAACAGATTTCGCTTCGCGATGGGTTCCAGATCATTGGGATTGAACACATTCACGCGCAGCCGCAGACGATGCAGTCGAGTGAGCACGCTTGTTCCCGCGAACGACTGCCTGACAACGAGCCCGATCAACGCGCACATGATCAGGGTCGCGACCACACGATAGGTGATCGTCCAGGCCATGCCCTCGACCTCGCGCCACGGCTGCAGGAGGGCGATCCCGATCACCGCTCCAAGCCCGGCGCTGACCACCTTGGATCCTCGCTGCGGAGCCCCCTCGGCGACGATGGCGTCGAAGGCTGCGGGGTCGGCAGCCAGTCGACGAAGGGACGCGAACGCGTCGTCGCGCAACCGGTCGACCAGCGGTTCGATCGCCACGATGTAGGTGATGATGACCGGTGCGAGAATGCTCTGACGCCAGAAGGTGAAGTCCATGCTGCCGAAGGCGCCGTCAAGCCAGGTCGCAGCGATGAGCGCGACAACGGCCAACGCCGGTATCCCGATCACGAGTAGGCGCCGCGCCGACATGATCGAAGTGTAAAGCTGGCTGGTCAGCGCCGTGAGTACTCCGCGGCGCGGGCAACCTGTTCCCGCGTGATCGAGACCCCGGTATAGCGCTCGAACTGTCGAGCAGCCTGGTTTGCGTGGACGTCCGCGCCCGATATCACCGTCTTGTTCAATTCGCGTGCCGTATGAATCAACGGCGTTTCCGCCGGAAAGGCCACGACGTCGAACACGATAGAGGCTGCCTCGATGAGGTCCCGCGGGAACGACAGAACCTCGGAATCTGCACCCTGCATCCCGAGTGGCGTCACGTTGATGAGTACCTGGGCGGCGCCGGGGGCTGGCTCGTCGGGGGTCCATCGGTAGCCATAGCGGTCGGCCAGCTCCGGACCGAGGGCGGGATTGCGAGCCAGGACTGTCACGTCCTCGAAGTGGTGATCGCGCAACGCCGCGACAACGGCTTTCGCCATTCCTCCCGACCCGCGCACCACCACGGGCAGCCCGACATCGAGGCGATTGTCGACGATGAGGGTTGCGATCGCTTCATAGTCGGTGTTCGCGCCCACGAGGTGGCCGTCGGTGTTGACGATCGTGTTCACCGATTCGATCACCGCAGCCGAGGGCTCGATCTCGTCGACCAGCGGAATCACCGCCTCCTTGAACGGCATCGACACCGAGCAGCCGCGGATGCCGAGCGCGCGCACACCGCGGATCGCGCCTTCGATGTCGTCGGTCGTAAACGCCTTGTAGGCGAAGTTCAGTCCGAGTTCGTCGTACAGGTAGTTGTGGAATCTCGTCCCCAGGTTGGACGGCCGACCGGCGAGCGAGATGCAGAGCTTCGTGTCTTTGTCGAGGGTTGGCACGGGCCTCCGATCGGATGGCGTCAGAAGGACCTGATCAGGTCCTTCTGACGCTTCGTCAACACTTACTGCGGCGGTGCCGTCTTGTCGTTGCCGTCGATGAGGCCGAAGACCTCACCCTGCGGACCGGCCACCACAGCCATGCGTCCGAACGGGGTGGCGTCTGGGCCCATCATCTTGCTCGAACCGAGTTCAATCGCCTTCTCGAGCGAGGCATCGAGACCGTCGACCTGGAACCACGTGAGCCAGTACGACGCCGGCTCACCGAAGAGCTTGGCGTCGGCAATGCCGCCGACACCTTCCTCGGCGCCCGGGTTGGCGAACGTCGAGTAAATCATGTTCACGCCGTCACCCAGGTCGGTGTACGTCCAGCCGAAGACCTTCGTGAAGAACTCGCGGGACTCGTCGTACTGCAGGGTGTGGAGTTCATTCCAGGTGTAGGCGCCGTGCTCGTTGTAAATACCGGCGCCGATGTGTGCTTTCGCCTCCCAGACTCCGAACGGTGCACCCGATGGGTCCGTGGCGACGAACATGCGGCCGACATCGAGGACGTCGAACGGCGGGCCGAAGATCATGCCGCCGGCGGAACCGACCTTCTCGGCGATGTCATCTGCGGAATCGGCGGCGAGGTAGGTCGTCCACACCGACGGCATGGGTGCGTCGCCGAATTTGGGTCCGATACCGGCAGCGGCTTTGCCCTTCAACATCGCCATCAGGTAGCCGCCGGCTTCTTCCGGGCCGTCCTGGATGTCCCAGCCGAAGAGGTCGGTGTAGAACTCACGGGCCTGTGCGACGTCATCGACCTGAAGGTCAACCCAGCAGGGAGTGCCCTGGGGCCAGGCCGAATCACGTGTAGGCATCTGTATTTCCTCCGAGCAATCGTGGGTGGTGGCCGTCTCGACCACCACCACACTCAAGCACGGACCTACGACAAGTCGAGCCCCATCTCAGGATCTGGTCCGACGTACCGCGCGGCTGGGCGAATGATCTTGCGGTCGTGCGATTGCTCGACGATGTTGGCGCTCCAGCCCACGATCCGGCTGCAGGCGAACGTCGGCGTGAACATCGAACGGGGGAGACCGCACCGCTCCATCACAACGCCTGCGTAGTACTCGACGTTCGCGTAGAGCTTGCGTCCCGGCTTGAGCTCGGCGAGCGTCTCGACGACCGTGTTCTCGACGGCGACGGCGCGTTCGACCGTATCGCCACCGAGTCGGACGGCGACCTCACGCAGGAGCTCGGACCGCGGGTCGAGCGTCCGGTACACCGCGTGCCCGAATCCCATGATGCGGTCGCCGCTTTCGACCTGACGGCGAACCCACGCGGTGGCATTGGACGGGTCTCCGATCTCATCGAGTGAATCGAGGGCGCGGTCGGGCGCACCGCCGTGGAGCGGGCCCGAGAAGGCGCCGATTGCCGCCACAACAGCGGAAACGAGGTCCGCGCCCGTCGATGCCACGACCCGCGCAGTGAAGGTCGACGCGTTGAAACCGTGGTCGATGGTGGCGATCAGGTACTGCTCGATCGCTCGTGCTTCGGCCTCGCCCGGACGTTCGCCCGTTACCATGTAGAGCCAGTTCGCCGCTGTCCGAAGCGCCGGATCGGGAGCCACGACCGGAAGGCCGAGGCTCAGCCGATGCAGCGCCGCGAGGAGCGTCGGAGTGATCGCGCAGATGCGGAGCGCCGCTTCGGCCTTCTCGTCCTCGGTCGCGTCGTAGAGAGGTGTCTCGGTCTGCCCGATCAACGAGAGCGCGGTCCGCAACGCGACGAGCGGTCGATCGCCGATTGCGGCGATCACGGGAAGCGCGGCCTCGATCTCAGGCGGAAGTGTGCGCAAATCCGCGACCTCGCGGGTGAACACTTCGCGTTCGGACGGCGAGGGGAGATGCCCGCGGGCGAACAGGAACCAGACGTCCTCGAACGTCTGCGTCCGCGCGAGGTCGACCGCTGGGTACTGCCGGTAGTGGTAGAAGCCTTCGTCCCCGCGGACGTCACCGATTTCGGTATCGGCTACCACGACATTGTGGAGGCCCCGAGGGGCGACGGTGAATGTACTCATGCCACCACTATCCGAACGAACATTGATTTCTGTCAATGTTGATCGAATCAATGTGAGAGCGCCTCGAATGGTCAGAGGTCGTTGCCGGCATAGCTGAGGTTGAAGCTCTTGTTGGTCAACGGAAAGTCGGGGACGATGGTGTCGGCCATAGCGACGGGCAGGGCCGGCCAGTTGAACCACGAGGGGTCCACGATCTTGGACCGGGTGATGCGACGGTCGGTATCTATTTCGACGCGGTGAACGATGGTGCCGCGCCATCCCTCGGTGATGCCGACGCCACTGCTCGGCGAGGTTCGGTTGGGCAGCCGGGCGGCGTAATCGAGCGGGCCTACGAAACCTTCGATGAGGTTCGAGGCGAGGCGGATCGACGCGGCGAACTCGTCACGCCGCACGGCGTACCGGGCGAGAACGTCACCCGTTGTCGCGACGACTTCCTCGATGGGTAGCGACGTGACGGGGTGGTCGATGCGCGCGTCGGTGACCAGTCCGCTCGCCCGCGCGACGTAGCCGAGACAGCCGAGCTCACGGGCTTGCTCGCCCGACAGTACTGAGGTGCCCGCGAAGCGGTCGTAGATGATCGTGTTGCCGAGGGTCAATGCGGCGACCTCGGCGAGGTCGCCGCCGATGTCCTCGAGCTCACTGACGTCGGGGAGTGCCAGCACGCTGATTCCCCCGGGTCGTATGGCGCCGCGCAGCAGTCTGTGCCCGGTGACGTGGGCGTTGATGCGCAGGAGACGCTCGCGAATACGTTGGGCGTGGGCGTTGGCGAGAGAGAAGCCCACATCGTTGCCGCTGCTGGGCAACGGCGAG
>JAJFUQ010000179.1 GCA_021372355.1 Nocardiaceae bacterium
CTCGACGACCCGGTCGGCGTCGCCGTCGCGAACCGCTGCCGCCAGTGCCGCGATATCGGCGTTGAAGCGGCGGCCGACGGAAAGCCGGGCGACTCCCCCGTTTGCCAGTTCGCGGTCTTCGTCCGAGAACGCCGGTTCGTCCTCCGTTCCGGCAGCCACGAGATCGGCTTCGATGCTCGGTGGAACCGGACCCGCCGTTCGCCGTGCGACGAGATCGGCGAGGACCGCACCGGCATCCACCGACGCCAGCTGATCCGGGTCACCGACGAGAATGAGGCGCGTCGTCGGGCGTAGTGCCACGAGGAGCCGGTACATCATCGTCAGCGGAACCATCGAGCACTCGTCCACCACGACGACGTCGTACGGCAGGCGGTTGGTCGCGTTGTGGCGGTAGCGCGCACCCGCGCCCGGTAGCCAGCCGAGCAGGCGGTGCAAGGTCACTGCCTTGACCTCGGGGAGATCGACGTCGACCGCCTGTGTGCGCACGGACTCTTCGAGCTGTGCCGCAGCCTTGCCGGTCGGTGCCGCGAGACCGACACGCACCGAGGGGTTGTCCTTGCGCAACAACGCGAGAATCCGCGCAACCGTATGCGTCTTTCCCGTACCCGGACCGCCGACGAGCACCGTCGTCCAGCGGCTCAGCGCCAGCGCGGCGGCGACGCGCTGCCGGTCCGGCGCCGGATTCGGGAACAGTTCGCCGAGCTCAGCCGTCAGATCACGTACCTGAGGCTGCGTCGTCGCACGCTCGTCGAGAATGCGCGCGATCTCGCGTTCCTGCTCGTAGTACTTGGTGAGGTACAGGAGTTCATCGCCGACGAGGCGCATCGGGGCAAGCGGATCTTTGCCGTTCCCCACGATGAGAGGGCTGTTCTTCAACGCCGCGAGCATGTCCGGCACACTCGGCCACGGCAGCTCGCCGACCGGCGTCTCCCCCTCGTACGGGAGCTCGCGCATTCGGTGCAGTTCGAGACACACCGAACCGGCACGAAGAGCGGCGACCGTCAACGCGACGGCAAGCAGCGCATGCTCATTGGTCTCGCGGGCGAGGCGCCCGAGACGCAGCGCGACCTGCACGTCGGAGACATCGACGTACCCGGCCTCGTTGAACGCCCGGAGCGCGCCGGTGGATCGGGTCGCGACGATCATGACTGTCCCCCGAGAAGATCCGACAATTCGGTGATCATCGACACCGGTGGGTGCCACTCGAAGACGCCGTGGCCTGGTGGGGTCTCCGGGCCGATCATGCCGCGCACGAAGTGGTACTGCACGCCACCGAGATGTACCGCGGGGTCGTAGCCGCGCAGCCGCCACCTCAGATATCGATGCAGCGCAACGCAATACAGAATCGCCTGGAGCGGATAGTGCGAGTGCATCATCGCCTCGGTCATCGGCTCGGGCGCATAGTCGGCAATCGTCAGCTCCCCCGTGCCGATCCGGTTGGTCTTGTAGTCGACGACCACGAACTTCCCTTCCGGCGTTCGGATGACGGCATCGATGCTTCCGGTGAGGAATCCGCGCAGCGGATTCGACGTCACGAGTGTCAACTGGTCGGCGTAGGGCGCGAGCGGACCGTCGACGTGCTTGCGGAACAACCCGGCGAT
>JAJFUQ010000184.1 GCA_021372355.1 Nocardiaceae bacterium
GGCGGTACGCAATTATCTTCAGGCGCTCGGCAAGGGTGTGCTGAAGGTGATGTCGAAGATGGGTATCTCGACTGTCGGGTCCTACACGATGGCGCAGGCTTTCGAGGCGATCGGGCTCGACCGGGCATTCGTCGACGAGTATTTCGCCGGCACAGTGAGTCAGATCGGTGGGGCCGATCTCGGGGTCATCGCCCGCGAGGTCCGTCAGCGCCACGAGTCTGCCTATCCGGAGAACCCGCAGGCCCGGCTCCACCGTGGACTCGACGTCGGCGGCGAATACCAGTACCGGCGCGAGGGGGAGTTGCACCTCTTCACGACGGAAACGGTGTTCCTTCTCCAGCACGCGACCCGCTCGGGCCGCTTCGACGTGTTCCGGCAGTATTCGAGCGAGGTCAACAAACTGTCGGCGGCGGGCGGCACGCTGCGCGGGCTCTTCAGCTTCAAACCCGCGACCCCCATACCGATCGACGAGGTCGAATCGGTCGAGTCTATCGTGAAGCGCTTCAACACTGGCGCGATGAGCTATGGCTCGATCTCGGCCGAGGCCCACGAGACGATGGCTATCGCCATGAATCGCCTTGGCGGACGGTCGAATACCGGAGAAGGTGGCGAGGACACCGATCGGCTGTACGACCCGTCCCGCCGGAGCGCGGTGAAGCAGGTCGCCAGCGGTCGGTTCGGCGTGACGAGCGACTATCTCGTCAACGCGTCGGATATTCAGATCAAGATGGCGCAAGGGGCCAAGCCGGGCGAGGGCGGCCAGCTGCCCGCGTTCAAGGTCTACCCGAACATCGCGGCGACCCGACATTCGACTCCGGGGGTCGGTCTCATCAGTCCGCCGCCGCACCACGACATCTACTCGATCGAGGACCTCGCCCAACTGATCCACGATCTCAAGAACGCCAACGACCAGGCCCGAATCCATGTGAAGCTCGTCGCCTCGGTCGGGGTCGGAACCGTTGCGGCCGGAGTGTCGAAGGCGCACGCCGATGTCGTGCTGATTTCCGGGCACGACGGCGGCACGGTAGCATCACCACTCACCTCGCTCAAGCACGCGGGTGCCCCCTGGGAGATCGGTCTCGCGGATACGCAGCAGACGTTGGTGCTCAACGGACTTCGTGACCGGATCACGGTGCAGTGCGATGGCGGCCTGCGCACGGGGCGGGACGTCATCGTCGCGGCGCTCCTCGGCGCGGAGGAGTATGGCTTTTCCACCGCACCGCTCATCGTGGCGGGCTGCGTCATGATGCGGGTGTGCCATCTCGACACGTGCCCGGTCGGAATCGCGACGCAGAACCCGGAACTCCGCCGGCGGTACACGGGCAAGCCGGAGTTCGTCGAGGACTTCTTCCGCTTCATTGCCGAGGAAGTGCGCGAATATCTCGCCGAACTCGGACTCCGGAGCATCGATGAAGCGATCGGGCGCGCAGACCTTCTCGAGACCGCGGGGGGGATCGCGAACTGGAAGAGCGCCGGCCTCGATCTCACGCCACTCTTCACCGTCACCGAGGCATTCACGGGCCATTGTGAACGTCGAAAAGTGCAGGATCAGGACCACGGACTCGAGCAGGCGCTCGACCAGACGCTGATCCAGCTTGCCGAAGGTGCGTTGGAAGACGCGCGTCGCGTCCAGATCGACATGCCGGTCCGCAACGTCAACCGGACAGTCGGAACGCTGCTGGGCTCGCAGGTGACGCGGCGGTTCGGCGCGAACGGGCTTCCCGATGACACGATCCGTTTGACGCTCACGGGATCGGCGGGGCAGTCGCTAGGCGCCTTCCTGCCGCTGGGGATCACGATCGACCTGCTGGGTGATGCGAACGACTATGTGGGCAAGGGTCTTTCGGGCGGCCGGATCGTCATTCGGCCCGTCCCCGAAGCACCGTTCGTTCCCGAAGAGAACGTCATCGCCGGTAACACCCTTCTCTACGGCGCGACGTCTGGCGAGGTGTTCCTGCGCGGTCGCGTCGGGGAACGATTCGCGGCCCGGAACTCGGGAGCCACCGCGGTCGTCGAGGGCGTCGGTGACCACGCGTGCGAGTACATGACGGGCGGACGCGTCGTCGTCCTGGGACACACGGGCCGAAATTTCGCGGCGGGAATGTCCGGCGGCATCGCGTACGTGCTCGACCTCGATGTCGAGCGGGTCAATGTGGCGATGGTGAACCTCGAACCGCTCGATGTCGACGACGCGGAATGGCTCCGCGAGACGATCGCGCACCACGTTCGCTGGACCGGATCGGGCGTCGGCATATCGATCCTCGCGGACTGGGCTCGACGTGCGGAGATGTTCACGAAGATCATGCCGGTGGACTATGCGCGGGTCCTGCAGGCGTCGCGGCTGGCGCGAGCCGAAGGCCGGGATGTGGACCGCGCGATCATGGAGGCCGCGCATGGCTGACGCGCACGGATTCCTCAACGTCCGCAAGCGTGAATCACCGAAACGCCCGGTCTCGGAGCTGATCAACGACTGGAACGAAATCTACGTCGACGTCTCGCCGGACGAACGCAACCGTGAGGTCCGTTTGCAGGCCCATCGTTGTATGGATTGCGGGATTCCGTTCTGTCACAGCGGTTCCAGTGGTTGCCCGCTCGGCAATCTCATCCCCGAGTGGAACGAACTCGTCCGCCGCGGGCTGTGGTCCGAAGCCAGCGAGAGACTTCACGCGACGAACAATTTTCCGGAGTTCACCGGTCGGCTGTGTCCGGCGCCGTGCGAGGCCGCTTGCGTCCTGTCGATTGCCGAGAACGACACCGGGGGAAGCGTCACGATCAAGCGGATCGAGCAGACCATCGCGGATGTGGCCTGGGAGTCCGGGAGCGTCCCGGTGCACCGGCCGGACACGTCGAGCGGCAAACGCGTGGCGGTGGTCGGGTCGGGACCGGCGGGTCTCGCGGTGGCGCAACAGCTCACGCGCGTCGGGCACGAGGTGACCGTCTACGAGCGAGATGACCGCCTCGGTGGCCTCCTTCGGTATGGCATCCCCGCGTTCAAGATGGACAAGGACGTACTGAACCGCCGCCTGGAGCAGATGCGCGGCGAAGGCACGCGGTTCGTCACGTCCTGCAATGTCGGCGTCGACATCACCGTTGCGGAACTGCGGAATCGGCACGACGCGATCGTCTTGGCGACTGGCGCGCTCGATGCCCGCGACAACCTGGAAGTCGGCGGGCGCGAACTCGGCGGAATCCACCTGGCAATGGACTATCTCGTTCCCGCGAACCACGAGTGCGAAGGCGACGGCCCGACTCCCATCAACGCGCACGGCAAGCACGTCGTGATCATCGGGGGCGGTGACACCGGAGCCGACTGCCTCGGAACCGCACACCGGCAGGGTGCGACGTCGATCGTTCAGCTTGACTACCACTCCGAACCGCCCGCCGAACGCGACGAGTCGACGTCACCGTGGCCGGCGTGGCCACTCGTCCTGCGGACCTCGCCGGCACATGCCGAGGGCGGGGAACGCCGCTACCAGGTCGCCGTGCAGCGTTTCGTCGGCGGTCCGGATGGCCAGGTCCGGTCGATGGTCCTCGCCGAGGTTCAGGTTCGTCGGCACGACGACGGCCGTCGCGAGATTGTCCCCATCGGTGACGAGGTCGAAATGCGTTGTGATTTGGCGCTTTTCGCGATCGGCTTTCAGGGGACCGAAGAGGGACCGCTCCTGACCGACCTCGGTCTCCAACGCAGTCGTCGTGGCGGTCTGACGTGTGGGTTGGACTGGCAGACCGAGTCGCCCGGCGTGTTCGTGTGCGGCGACGCGCACCGGGGCGCGTCCCTGGTCGTGTGGGCGATCGCCGAGGGACGCTCGGTGGCGGCGGCCGTCGATCGGTACCTCATGGGACACAGCGAGTTGCCTGCGCCGGTCCATCCAATGCAGGTTCCGCTGACGGTGATGTGAGGCACGGACCGGAAAATTCACCTGGCCGTCTGGCTTCGGAAGCGCACGATCTCGGCGGGGGATTGACGACGCAAACTAGGGTTGGACGGGTGAACCGTCGAACAAAGATCGTCTGCACGCTGGGACCTGCCACGGCTTCCGAGGACAAAATCCGGGAATTGATCGTGTCGGGAATGGATGTGGCTCGGCTGAACTTCAGCCATGGCAGTCACGCCGACCACGAGAAGGTGTACCACCACGTCCGCAAGGCGTCGGACGACGTCGGTAAGGCGGTCGGCATTCTCGCGGACCTCCAGGGCCCCAAGATTCGTCTCGGCCGCTTCGTCACCGGCGCGACGCTGTGGGCGGAGGGCCAGGAGGTACGCATCACCGTCGACGATTGCGATGGCACACACGACCGCGTTTCGACGACGTACAAGAACCTCGCTGTCGATGCCCAGCCCGGGGACCGCCTGCTCATCGACGATGGGAAGGTCGGACTGACGGTCGCTCGGGTCGACGGCAACGACGTCGTGTGCAAGGTCGTCGAAGGCGGCCGCGTCAGCAACAACAAGGGCATCTCGCTGCCCGGCATGAACGTGTCCGTTCCGGCGCTGTCGGCGAAGGACATCGCTGATCTCGAGTTCGCGCTGGGCCTCGGCGTTGATTTCGTCGCGTTGTCGTTCGTGCGGTCGCCGTCGGACGTCGAGCTCGTGCATGACGTGATGGACCGCGTTGGACGTCGCGTCCCGGTGATCGCAAAGCTCGAGAAGCCCGAGGCCGTCGCCAACTTGGAGTCGGTGGTGCTCGCATTCGACGCGATCATGATCGCTCGCGGCGACCTCGGCGTCGAATATCCGCTCGAACAGGTGCCGCTCGTCCAGAAGCGCGCGGTGCAGATCGCCCGCGAGAACGCGAAGCCGGTCATCGTCGCAACGCAGATGCTCGAGTCGATGATCGAGAACTCGCGTCCCACCCGCGCGGAGGCATCCGACGTCGCCAACGCCGTCCTCGACGGCGCAGATGCGGTGATGCTGTCGGGAGAGACGTCGGTCGGCAAGTACGCAATCGAAGCCGTCCGCACGATGGCCAAGATCGCCAGTGCGGTGGAGACGACGCCGAACCACGTGCCGCCCCTCATCCACGTCCCGCGCACGAAGCGCGGGGTGATCTCCTATGCCGCCCGCGACATCGGCGAGCGGCTCAATGCCCGCGCACTCGTGGCGTTCACACAGTCCGGAGACACCGTCCGCCGGCTCGCCCGCCTGCACAGCCACATTCCGTTGCTCGCCTTCACGCCGACGCAGGCGGTGCGGAGCCAGTTGGCGCTGTCGTGGGGCACCGAGACGTTCCTGGTCCCGTGGGTCGAGACGACCGATGCCATGATTCGCCAAGTCGATGCGTCCTTGCTTGGCCTGGACCGGTTCCACAAGGGTGACGTGGTGGTAATCGTGGCGGGATCACCGCCGGGTACCGTCGGTTCGACGAA
This sequence comes from Nocardiaceae bacterium, assembly GCA_021372355.1. Classification (GTDB taxonomy): domain Bacteria; phylum Actinomycetota; class Actinomycetes; order Mycobacteriales; family Mycobacteriaceae; genus Smaragdicoccus. Next base: position 5,368 of record JAJFUQ010000184.1, read on the forward strand.
CATGATTCATGTTCATCGAATCGGTGAAGAGGATCATTAATTGCGGGCTGTGAACAGCGACCTCGAGATTCTGCTCGGACTGCTGGAACTCGAGGAACTGTCGGAGGATTCGTTCCTCGGACACCACCCGGAGAAGGTCATGAGCCGGACCTTTGGCGGTCAGCTCGTCGCGCAGGGGATCGTGGCGGCCAGCCGGACGGTGGGTCTGAACCGGCCCCTGCATTGCGTGAATGCGCACTTCATTCGCGGTGGCGACGTCAAGGCGCCGATCGAATATCGCGTCGAGCGACACCGCGACGGTCGCGCGATCGCGAACAGAGTCGTCACGGGCTACCAGGACGACAACGAGGTCTTCACGATGCTCGCTGCGTTTCAGGACCACGGGAGGGGACTCGAGCACTCGATCGACCGTCCCGACGTCGAGGATCCGGAAACGCTACCGACCCTCGACGATCACTTCGTCGGATACGAAGACGTGGTGCCGACGTTCATCAGCGCACTGCGACCGATCGACATGCGGTACGCCAACGCACCGGCGTGGGTCATGAAAGGCACGGGGGAGCAGCTTGCGCACAACCGGGTCTGGATGCGGGCGGATGGAGCACTGCCCGACGATCCGACGATTCACGCGGCGCTACTGGCGTACTCCTCGGACACGACGATTCTCGACTCGATCATCACGCGGCACGGCCTGTCGTGGGGGCATGACCGGGTGCTCGCCGCCACCCTGAACCATTCGATCTGGTTCCACCGGCCATTCCGATTCGACGACTGGGCGCTGTATTCGACGCAGTCGCCGGTCGCGACGGGCTCACGCGGACTGTCGACCGGGCACTTCTTCTCACACTCGGGCGATCTGTTCGCCACCACGGTGCAAGAAGGCGTTATTCGGCACTATCCGCGTCGGTGACGAGGTCTGTGGGCCCGTCCACGATGAGCACGGTGACGTTGTCGCGTCCGCCGGACTCGAGTGCCAGCTCGATAAGCGTGTCGACCGCGGTCTGCGGATCGACCACGGTGCGCAAGACCTCGGCAATGGTCTCGTCTTCGACTTCGTTGGTGAGGCCGTCGGAGCAGATCAGGATGCGGTCGCCGGCCTGCAACGGGACGATCCACATCTGCGGGTTGGGGTCCATGTGCGCCATGAGCGCGCGCGTGATGATGTTCCGTCCCGGCATCGTCCGAGCCACGGCGGCATCGATCTTGCCTGCGTCGATCCACTCCTGGACAGCGGAATGATCCTTGCTGATCTGGGACAGACCCTCGTCCGGGTTGAAGAGGTAGGTCCGCGAGTCGCCGATGTTGAGCACGAGCCACGCGGGCTTGCCTTCGTGCCGGGTCACGATCGCACCGGTCATCGTGGTCCCGGGCGGGCGATCCGTCGCCGACTCGATCGAGCTGATGCGAGAGTGCGCGTCATGCAATGCGTCGACGATCATGCGCGGGTCGACGTCCTCGCGACCAGCGAGTTCGGTCATGGCTGCGACTGCCTCGTGGCTCGCCTTCTCGCCGTTCTCGTGCCCGCCCATACCGTCCGCGACGACGAACACCGGCGGGCTCGCGAGCCACGCGTCCTGGTTGCTCGAGCGAACTTTGCCCACGTCTGTGGCCGCGCCCCAGGTGATGCGCGCGCCCGCGAGGTCGGCGTGCTCGCCCATTACGAACCGCCTTTCATCCCAAACGTCACACCTGTCACAACATAATTGTGACCTTTCCGCCGCTTCGCCGAGTCGAAACCCGAGAATTGTTGACTGTGGACGGCTTCGCTTCAACCGGGATCGACGAGCAACTGATAGCACGAGCGGCCTCCTTGGGGGCGGTAGGTACTCCCACGGTTCTGTTGCGGCGTCGGGATGCCGTGGTCATCCGGGTCGGCGGAGTTGTCGTCAAAGCGCACCGCGCTGACGACGCGTCGGAACTTCAGCGGCGTCTAGAAGTCGCCCGTACGTCGTTGTCGAACGTCTTCGTGACACCGTTGGGGAACTGGACGGGGTCGTCGCCGGGCGTCGTGGTGACGGCGTGGCCCGCGGGGGAGCCGGTCGACCCGGAACTGCCGGATGAGGCGCCTTGGGAGCACGCCGGCCGACTGTTGGCCTTGCTGCACGATTCCTTCCCGGTCGGCGCTGATCTCAAACCGGCAACAACTGTGGACCGGATCAGATCCGCAGTGTCGGAGCTTGCCCACAGCGCTGTTTCGGCCACCGCGGAGGCCGCTGGAATCCTGTCGGCGGCATCGAAACTCGGCGAGCTCGAGATCGGGGCGGGGAGTCGCCGGATCATCCACGGCGATTTTCATCTCGGCCAACTGGCGCGATTCGGTGACCGCGGCTGGCTGCTGCTCGATGTCGACGATCTCGGATACGGCGATACCCGGTGGGACTTTGCGCGTCCGGCCGCCTGGTTCGCGATCGGGCTTATCGACGGGCCGCAGTGGCAGACGTTCGTCGAGAGCTACCGCGAGGCCGGTGGGCAGGCGATTTCGGAGTGGTCGGAGATCGATCGATTCGCCCAGGCGTTCACCGTGCATGCCGCCGCGCGGGCGGTCGTGAAAGCCGCTGATGAGCAGCGATCCCTAACGGAAGCTGAGTGGGAGTTCGTCGGAGCCTGTGCCCGCATCGCCGATCGGTAGTCTGGGAGAAATGTCCCTTTCGAATGCCAGGAGCTGATAGATGAACCAATTCAAGTGCCCGAAGTGTCCTGGGTACATGCAGACCTACAACCGTGCCGGGATTCACATCGAGCAGTGCAACCAGTGCCACGGCATCTTCCTGGATTCCGGTGAGCTGGAGGCGATTTCGAGCGTCGAATCACAGTTCACGCAGCATCATCACGCAGCCCCGCCGCCGCCTCCCGGATACCACCAGCAGCCGGGCTGGGGTAATCACGGCTACTACGGACACCACGGCCGCAAGAAGGGCTTCGCGAGCATGCTGTTCTCGTCGTAGCTGACGGTAGCTCGGAACCCGGTTACCAGCGGTCGGCGCCGCGGGCACCCCGCGGCCGACCGTCGGGGTCGTAGACGATCCGGTAGAGCGGCGTCGCCCACAGTCGAGTGAATCGACCGAGCGGTTCCGGTGCGTGGGGGACCAAACGGCCGGGTGGCCGCGCGTCCACCCGCCCGCGATCACGCCACGCCTCGAGCGCCTTCGCCGATGTGGTCATCGCTTGGATGGCGGATTGCGGGTCGACGAGATCATCGTCGGATCTCCGGTCGAGGTGTTCGCGCATGAGCCGAAGCCGGAGGTCGCGTGCGAACGTGCGCGCACCCGCACCGGTCGCCGCCGGGTCGATCGGTGGACGGTCGTCGCGTCTGGTGTCGATGACCGCGCACGAGAGTTCGCTGTCGTGGGACCACGACCTCCGGTTGAAGTTGTCGCTGCCGACGCTCACCCAAAGGTCGTCGATGACACAGACTTTCGCATGGACGTAGACCGGCGTACCGGCGTGATTCTCGAGATCGAAGACGTGCACGCGGTCCGAACTCGCGGTGCGACAGATCGAGAGCGCCTTTTCGCGGCCGATCATGTTGGGCGGTAGCGCCATCCGTCCGTCGACGTCGGGATAGCGGGGCACGACGGCAACGAGATGTAGATCCGGATTGTCCCGGAGAGCGTCGGCGAACAGCCGCGTGACGTGCTCCGACCAGAAGTACTGGTCCTCGAGATAGATCAATCGGCGCGCGTTGTGGATCGCCTTCACGTAGGCACGGGCGATCGTGTGCTCACCTTTCGGGGCAAAGCTGAAGCCGTGGCGGATGTCCGGGTAGGTTCGCAGGACTTGCACCGCGTGCTGCCCGCAAGCGGGCGGCGGCGGCAATTCCGGAGGCAGTTCGCCCGCCTTCAGATCGGCATGGCCCAGCAAGTCGCGCAGAAGAGCCAGCGGGGAGTGCAGATCGAGTGGCGTGGGGTCGCGCCAGCGCTCCCGAAAGGTCGTGTCGAGGACGCCGACGACCGGGCCCTGCAATCGAAGCTGCACATCATGCCAGGGTGGGTTGTCGCCGTACTTCGCGCTCATCCGCTGAGGCTGGGGGTCCCCGCGGTGGCGACCGTCGTCTCGACGGCTGTGACAAAGGTCGATGCCGCCGGCGAAGGCGACGTCGCGCTCAGGCGCGTTCGGGTGACGGAGGACGACGAGCTTCTGGTGATGTGAGCCGAACATTCGGACCCGTTGGTCCAACAACACCTCGCCGCCCGCCGCTTCGATGCGTTCTCCGAGGTGGCGGTTCTCCTCCTCGCTGAACTGAAGTTTGTCGAGATGGGAGCGCCACACGAGGCCTTTGACGACGACTCCACGTTCGGCCGCTGCGCTGAACAGATCCGCGACCGTCGGTCCGTTGGGTCGCAATCTCTGGTCGGGATCGCCTCGCCAGTCCGTGAAGAACAGGTGATCGCCGCGCTGCAGGCTTTCGACCTCAGCCACCAGATGATCGAAGTAGGTCGCGCCATGCACCAGCGGTTCGACGCGATTTCCCTCGGTGTACGCCGGAATCGTCGTTGCGGAGTTACCCCATTCGTCCGGAGTGAGGAACCAGTGGCGATAGCCCATCTGTCGCCTCCTTCTCCAGAAGCGTTCCCGGCAGTGCGTCGGTTGAACCGGGTGATGCGCGCCGAAGCTGTGTGATCTTCCCGCTAGCCGCCTGCGCGGGAATCGGGCGCGGACACCTGAAGTGGCTATCGTGTGTCCGTGCTCTTTCTGTCGGGTAGGACGCTTGCCGCTGCCCTCATGACCGTCTCGTTGACCGCAGCTTGTGCGGGCTCAGGTGACACGGAGGGCGCGTCCCAATCAGGGTCGAAGGGGGCGACCACCACGGTCTCCAAGCCGCCCGCAGTACCTGAGTTGCCTGGTGGTGGAACCGTTCTCTTCCCCGCCCGCCGGATGGTCGCGCTGTATGGAACTCCCGGCAACCCACAGATGGGCGTGCTCGGCGAACAGGGCGTCGAGGACAGCATCACGCGGGTCAAGGCCTTGACGAACCAGTACCGCGACCTGACACCGGAGCATGAGATCCCCGCCTTCGAGATCATCTCGACGGTCGCGTTGGGTAGTCCCGGCCGGGACGGTACCTACTCGCGGGCGGTGCCGTTGAACGAGATTCGACCGTGGGTCGAAGCGGCCGCGAAGGCGGGTGTCTACGTCGTTCTCGATCTCCAACCGGGGCGCTCGGACTTCCTCACCCAAGCGAAGCTCTTCGAGGAGTTCCTCAAACTCCCACATGTCGGCCTCGCGCTCGACCCGGAATGGCGACTTCAGCCGGATCAATATCCGCTGCAGCAGATCGGCCAGGTCGGGGTCGATGAGGTCAACTCGGTCATCGACTGGCTCGCGGATCTCACCAAAGCGAACAACCTCCCGCAGAAGTTGTTCATCGTCCACCAGTTCCAGCAGCGGATGATCATCGGGCGGGAACGGATCGACACGAGTCGCAGCGAAATCGCGGTCGCGATCCATGCGGACGGGCATGGCACGCCGGGCGAGAAGATGGAGACGTGGAACGACCTTCTCGTCGGCCTGCCACCGGGTGTTCGAATGGCATGGAAGAACTTCTACGACGAGGACAAGCCGACCTTCAGTCCGGAATCGACGGTGGCGGTGGATCCGCGCCCGTGGTTTGTCTCTTATCAGTAGGGAATTCGGCTCGATAATCCGTCGAGAATGAAGGATTTCGCCGACAGGATTGTTCGAGCCAAATTGCGGTGAATTGAGAACCTAGGTCAGGCCGATGACCAGCAGCTTTGTCGGCCTGGACTGCCGAATCCGTGGCTCCGTCCGGCGGCTGCCGTCGTGCCGGAGAAAATGCCGGAGCGATTTTGCATTGCTATTCGAAGCCGAGTGGCGAAATCAGATGACCGAAACAATCTGTTGAAAGCGTTCACCCGGCGGCGATCCCGGACTCTACGTTCCGCCTACCGAACCGTTGCGTCCACGATCGGCGACCACGGGTCGATCCTGGCAGTGCCCCCGGTGAGACTCGAACTCACACTGGACGGGTTTTGAATCCGCTTCCTCTGCCAATTGGGATACGGGGGCGTACATTTCGCGATCGGATCGGGGTTTCCCGGTCGCAACCGCTGGGAACAGACAATACGCGAATGGTCCCGTGGTCCAAACGACCGGTACCCTTCGTAGTGCGCACCCGATGGAGATGCGCGCGCGGATGATGAGGGGAAACCAAAGGCCATGCCTTCGCAGTCAGCCAAGCCAAGCACCTTGCGGCGTGTTGTGGTGGCGGAGGACGAGACGCTGATCCGGATGGATCTCGTCGAGATGCTCTCGGAAGAGGGCTACGACATTGTGGGGCAGGCCGGAGACGGGCAGCAGGCCGTTGAGCTCGCCGAGGAGTTGCGTCCTGATCTCGTGATCATGGACGTGAAGATGCCTCGTCGCGATGGCATCGACGCCGCTGCCGAGATCGCTAAAAAGCGCATCGCCCCCGTCGTCATCCTGACCGCTTTCAGTCAGCGCGATCTTGTCGAGCGTGCTCGCGACGCCGGCGCGATGGCCTACCTCGTCAAGCCGTTCTCCAAGTCCGATCTCGTGCCCGCGATCGAACTCGCGGCGAGCCGCTTCAACGAGATCGCGGCGCTCGAGCGTGAAGTCACAGCGCTGTCCGACCGCCTCGAGACCCGCAAGCTCATCGAGCGTGCCAAGGGCGTTCTCATGAAGACGCAGGGCCTCAACGAGCCGCAGGCGTTCAAGTGGATCCAGCGCACCGCAATGGACCGCCGGACCACCATGAAGGCCGTTGCTCAGGTCGTGCTGGAGACGCTCGGAACGGAGTGAATTCCTCCAGATAGATCCGCCAAAAGGATGAACTTCGGGCGGCAACCGGGAGGAATCCGACGAACACGCTGTCTCCGCGCGACTCGCCGTCCCGGTGGCGCTGCAGAGAGCCTTATCTGGGGTTAAGTTTGGCCCCGGGCTGGCGCCGCCAGTCGTCCGGCGTAGCGCGCCGGGGTTCTTTGAAGCGGAGGTACAGCGTGCATCGTCGAGCGATGAAGGGCGCCATCGTAGTTTCCATCGCCGCGGCGCTTGCCGTGTCGGGATGTAGCAGCAAGTCGA
>JAJFUQ010000190.1 GCA_021372355.1 Nocardiaceae bacterium
CATCGATGGCCTGTGCCGCGCAGATCTGTGCCTTCAACTCCTCCAACTGCGCGACCCGATCAATGCGCGTCGCGTTATCGACATGCCGATCCAGCGCCACCAGGTGGCGCTGGAACTCGGTGATCACATCGCTTCGCACCATTCGAACATATATGCGACCACTGACAAGTAACCGCAGGTCAGAGACTTAAGTGCGCTTTCTGATGTAGCTCGTGCCTGTTCGCCTAGCGCAAACAAAGTGGGTCCTTGTCGGTACCCCGGCCTACCCTCATTTGGTGAGTATGGAAATGGTGGCGTTTCGCCAGCTGATGCAACGGTCGTCCGGCGTGGACGATCAGCGTCCGTTCTCGTGGGCCACGGTCAAGCGGGTTGGCACTTTTGCGGGTCCGCATCGTATCCAGATCATCGCGTTCGTCCTCTTGAGCGTCGTGTCTGCCGGGCTCGCGGTGTGGACGCCGGTCCTGGCCGGCCAGGTCGTGAACGGGATCGTCGGCCACAAGGCTGCCGAGGTGGTCGTGCGGCTCGCGGTGTTGATCGCCGTGCTCGCGGTCGCTGACGCCGTGCTGGGCCTCATCATTCGCTGGTTGTCGGCCAACATCGGCGAGGGCCTGATCCTGGATCTGCGGACCGCGGTGTTCGACCATGTGCAGCGGATGCCGATCGCGTTCTTCACCCGCACGCGAACCGGAGCGCTCGTCAGCCGACTCAACAACGACGTCATCGGAGCGCAGCGCGCCTTCAGTGACATCCTGTCGGGCGTCGTGTCGAACGTCGTCATGCTCATCCTGACGCTGGTCGTCATGGTCGGGATCTCGTGGCAGATCACGTTGCTCGCGCTCCTCCTTCTCCCAGTCTTCGTGATTCCGGGCCGGCGCATGGGCGACAAGGTCGTCGGAATCCGGCGCGAAGCGGCGAACCTGAACGCAGCGATGAACACCCAGATGACCGAGCGATTCTCGGCACCCGGCGCGACTCTCGTGAAGCTGTTCGGACGCCCCGATGCGGAGTCGGCCGAATTCTCGGCGCGCGCGAGCCGGGTCGCCGAGATCGGCGTGCGTTCGGCGTTGCTGCAGACGATCTTCGTGACCTCGCTGACCCTCGTATCGGCGCTCGCGGTCGCGCTCGTTTACGGCCTCGGTGGCTACTACGCGATCAAGGGGCAGTTGGACGCCGGAGACGTGGTGGCGCTGGCGCTTCTGCTGACCCGTCTGTACACGCCGCTCACGTCGCTGGCCAGTGCGAACGTCGACGTCATGGGTGCGCTCGTGAGCTTCGAGCGGGTCTTCGAGATCCTCGACCTCGAGCCGCTCATCAAGGACAAGCCCGACGCGAAGGCAGTTCCGGCCGGCGCGGTGTCGGTGGAGCTCGACCACGTGAAGTTCGCCTATCCGTCCGCCGACAAGGTCTCGCTGGCGTCGCTGGAGGAGGTCCGCGTTCTCGATACTCGCGGCGGTGAGCAGGTTATTCACGACATCTCGCTGCGCGCCGACCCGGGCCAGGTCATCGCCCTCGTGGGGTCCTCGGGTGCCGGCAAGTCGACGATCGCCCAGCTCGTTGCTCGTCTGTACGACGTCGACTCCGGCGCCGTTCGCCTCAACGGCGTCGACGTGCGCGACCTCTCGGCAGAGTCGATCCGCCGTACGGTCGGCATGGTGACCCAAGACGGTCACCTCTTCCACGAGACCATCCGATCGAACCTCACGCTCGCTGCGCACGAGGCAAGTGACTCGCAGATCTGGGACGCGCTGGAGCGGGCCCGATTGGCGGATCTCGTTCGGTCGCTGCCGGATCAGTTGGAGACGGTGGTCGGCGAGCGTGGTTATCGCCTCTCGGGTGGCGAGCGACAGCGACTGACCATCGCGAGACTGCTGCTGGCGCAGCCGCGTGTCGTGATCCTCGACGAGGCGACGGCCTCGCTCGACTCGACCAACGAGGCCGCGGTGCAGGAAGCGCTCAACGAGGCGCTCGACGGACGTACGGCTCTGGTGATTGCCCACCGCCTGTCGACGATCCGCGCCGCCGACCGCATCCTGGTGATCGAAGACGGCCGAATCGTCGAGCAGGGCAGCCACATTGAGCTGTTGGCGGCCGGTGGACGGTACGAAGAGCTGTACCGCACGCAGTTCGAAACCGAGCCGGTGGAATGACAATGATGCCGAAGTAGCTGTCAGTACGCCGGTGTGCAGCCAATATGTATGCCGTGACTGATGTTGCTGCTGAGGCGCCCCACGATTCGGGACAGGTGCCAGGCCGAAGGAGCTGGGCGCCCGTCGCCATGTTGCTGCTTGCCCTGGGAGTCATGGCGGGTGCTCTGTTCTACGGCCTCGGATCGCAGGGTTCGATGGCGCCGACGGTGCTCACTGTGGACGGATCGGATTCCGCCCGCGCCGACGAGATCCTCACCAGCGACTTCACCGTCGGCCGGCCGCAGCTGCTGTTCAAGGTCGACACCCCCAAGGGCGTGGACGACCCGACCATGGAGCAGCAGGGTCTCGACCTCACCGCGCGCATCGCGGCCGCTCCCGGCGTCTCGGAGGCGGGGTCGTACTGGTCCGAGGAGAAGCTGCCCCTGATGCGCGGATCGGACCACGATTTCGCACTGATCCTCATCTCGCTCAAAGGCTCTCGCGCGGAACAGCGCGACACGGCAGTGCGTCTCATGGACGAGTTCACCGGCAAGCAGGGCGACCTGACGCTGGAACCGACGGGTGAAGTTCCGACCCAGATTGCGATCGAAGAGCAGAGTCGACACGACCTCTGGCGTGCGGTCTTGCTGCCCGCGCCGATTGTGGTGCTCCTGCTCGTTGTGTTCTTCGGACCCGTGACGGCGCTCGTCACTCTTGGTATCGGTGCGTTCGGTGTTTCGGTGGGTATCGGCCTGCTGCGCGTGGTCGATCAGTTCACCCCGATGTCGGTCTTTGCGATCAACATCGTGACCGCGCTCGGGCTCGGTCTCGCCGCGAACTTCACGCTTTACGTCATCTCCCGACATCGACGAGTGGGCAACGCAGCGTCGGCGCTGCGCGTCGTTACCTTCTCGGTCGCGACGATCGCCGTCGGATCGTGCGCATTGTTCGTCTTCCCCCTGGGTCAGTTGCGATCGTTCGCGTTCGCGGGCATCGTCGGCGCGATCGGCGCAGGCGTCGGCGCACTGGTGGTCCTGCCGGCAGTGTTGACCCTGCTGGGCGGCCGAATCAACCGATTCAACACCGGGCTCCTGACTCGGGGAATCGGTGCTCGGTGGGACGGGCTCGGCCGCGCGATCGTGCGCTGGCCGACGCTGCCGGCACTTATCGCGGTCGCGATTGCGGTCGTCATTGCGTCGCCGGCTGCGCATGGCATCCGCTTCGCGGAGTCGAACGAGAAGGTGTTGCCGACCGAGAACTCGGTGCGGGCAACGACCGACGCCGTCAATGCCGGGATGGGCGGCCCCAAGGGCAGCGTCATGGTGGTGTTGCCGGGCGTCGACGCGGCCGCACGGAACATCGAGGTCGCGAACTATGCGACCGAGCTGTCGAAGGTCGACGGGGTGGTGCGCGTCGACGCCGCGACCGGCTCGTATGCGATGGGGATGCTCGTCAAAGGCCCGATCGAACAGAGCAAGAGGTTGACCTCACCAGAGGGGTCGGTCCTGAGCGTCGGGATGAAGTATCCCGGCGACGATTCCCGTGCGATCGAACTCGTGCGCTACCTCCGCGGCATGCCGGCGCCCGCCGAACCGCTCGTGACGGGCGGCGCGGCGTCGATCCTCGACGCGAAGAACGCGCTGCTCAAGTGGCTTCCCGTGGCCGGTGGCCTGCTCGCCGGATTCGTCCTTCTGGTCATGCTGTGGTTCAGCCGGAGCATCGTCACCGGGCTGCTCGCGGTGATCAGCTGCGGTTTGACGCTCACTGCGATGGTGGGCGCCGTCATCTATCTGTTCCCGGCCGGCATCGACGTCGATATGACGATGTTGATGCTGGTCGTGGCGTTCTTCTTCGCGATCGACCGGCACATCTTCCTCATCGGCGCGATCGGCGAACAACGCGAAGAGGGCAATTCCTCGGCGGCGGTCGTGGCGAAGGGAATCGGGGTGTCGGCTCCGATCATCGTCGGCACGACCATCATCGTGGCGGTGGTCCTCGCGGCGTTCGCGACATCGGGGCTGGCTCCGATGCGCATGCTCGGCATCGGATTGGGAGTGGGTGTCATCCTCGACGCGATCCTCATGCGTCTGCTGCTCGTACCGGCAGTCATGACTCTGGCCGGCCCCGTGGTGTGGAAGCTACCGGCGCCGGCGGAAAAGCTTGCCGAAGTAGGCCGCCACCACCGGCATGATCGGTAGCCCGGTCAGCATTCGGAACGTCGTCACCCACATCGACAGGTAGGCGAACGGCCTCGGCCGGAATGTCCAGACGGTGCGAGTACCGGGTGTGGTCGGCCGACCCTCGATCCGAGCGGTGATCCACGCCAGCGCCGTCGGCACCGAGAGCGGCAACCCGCTGAGGTGCTCCGCCAGTCGAACCCGAATGTACGTGACGTCGGCACCAGCGGAAACGTAGCGCTCAACCTGTCCGTCGACGTCCGTGACCGAGATGATCTGATCGTGGATGGGCTGCACGACGAGCAGGGGGCACGACGGCTTGTGCGTACCGAGTTGCAGGTCATCGAGGACCGCGACGACTTCCGGGGTGCCGAGCAACTCTTTGAGCGGCTCGTCGACATAGTCGTCGAAGTCTTTGTGCGCTAACCGCAGGATGGCGCCGACGGTGCTGAGCCGACCGGCGAGATCGAGCAGTCGACGACCTTCGAGCGTCACGTGGTCGTGGATCACTGCGGACAGCGCCGGGTAGCGGGGGCGGATCGCGGCGATCACCAGCGCGGCGAGCCCGGCATGGAAGGTTCCGTTGAGCCGCCAGAACGCGTTGTGTGGATTGCCGACCGGCGCCCCGAGGACGCCGCCGACGAGGTCGATCTCGGGGGCGTACGTCGGTGCCATTTCGACAACCCATGAGGTCGCCATGCCGCCACCGGAGTATCCCCACGCCGCGACCGGAACGTCGGAATGGATAACTCCGTGGTTCATGGCCGCGCGCAGACCATCGAGGACGCGGTAGCCCGGTTCGCGTGGCGCACCGAATCGACCGTCGAGGCCCTCGTGGTCGGTGACGACGACCGCCCAGCCCTTGCGCAGGGCGGCGCCGATGAAGAAGAACTCGATCGACACTGCCGAGCCGGGCGTCTTTGCCCCGCGTTGCAGCAGGTAGGAGGGGAATCCTTGGGACGTCACCACGTCGATCGCACACTGGTAAGCCACGATCGGACGGCGAACGGTCGGGTCGGCGCCGCGCGGCAGCAGAACAGTCGTCACCGCGGACTCTGGGTGACCGTCGAGGTCGGTGCTGCGATAGAGCAGCTGAACTGCGTCGATCTGCTGTGGCACGACACTGAATGCCGCGACCCGAACCTCGCGAGTGCGAATGACGGTGCCGGGTTCGAATGCGGCGAACTCGCGCGGCGGTTGGTAGAACGGGTCCTCGGTGGGGACGAGGGGGCGTTTACGCAGGCCCCATCGCCTGCGCGCGGCAGGCGCGGTCGGCTCGGATGTTGCACCATCGTCGCTGAGCTCAACGCTGACGCTCATTGCACCCCACTCGGAAGGCGTCGTTACTTCACTACCGAATGTAGACCTCTGGCGAGGAATGCCTGGGCGCTTACGGAGTCGACACGATCTGCCGGAAGAACCACTTGACGGCGCTCGGAACGGGCAGCGGCAACGTAGGCGTGGTGGGGGCGTGCTCGGGTGGCACCGTGGTGATGGGCTCCGGGCGGCCTCGTTCGACGAGGAGTTCCAGCTCTCGGTTGACGAGATCGGCGCGCACCAACATGGTCATGTGTCCGCTGTCCGGCGCGGAGACGAAACGTGCTTCGGGAAGTGCGTGGAGCCAACCGTCGTAGCTGGAAGGCCTGACCAGTCGGTCCTTTTCTCCGGCGATGATCGTGGTCGGGATCGGCGCGAGCCGGCGGAGATGGGGTCGTTCATCGTGTTCGAAGATTCCCGCGATGTGGCTGGCGTACCGGCGGGGATTCGATTCGTAGACCATCCGGGCGGTGAGACGCCGGGCGGTCAGGTCGATGCTGTCGTTTCCGGCGACGGCGAGCCACCGCATCGCGAGCAGGTAGGGTCCCATTCCCAGCATGCGGAGGGTGAATGCCGGCAGTAATCCGGATAGCCGGGCCAGCGCGGCGGCGTACTTCTGGATGAGCCACACGACCGGCCGGAAAATCCAGGGCAGGCCGAACCACACGGCATCCTTGGCTGGGCCGGGGGTGGCGTCGAGGATCAGTACACCCCGCACCCGGGAGAAGATGTCCGGGCGAATCGCGGCGAGCGCGAAGATCGTCATTCCTCCCATGGAGTGTCCGACGAGGACCAGTTCCCGGGTCGGGGCGCATTTGTCGATCACGGTGGCGAGGTCGTCGGCGAGAACTCGAAGGCCGGGAACGTCGTTGTCGAGTTTTCCGTTTCCGGATCGGCCGTGCCCGCGGGCGTCGTAGAACACCGCGCGACAGTCGGCCGGTATCGATGCTCGCTGAAAATGCCAGGCCCGCATGTCGCTGCAGATTCCGTGCGCGAACACGATCGTGCGGCTGGCGTTGGCGGGCCCTTCCACCTCGGTGCGCAACAGCACTCGGTCGCGAGTCTGGATCTGCCTGGCCAGCCGTTCCGGTTTCGGGATCTGGTCGTAGGGCGATCCGCAGGACACTGCGCTGACGTAGACCAAGCCCAGCGCGACTGCGCCGCCGATCAACACGACTGTGGCGACGACGATGCCCGCCCGCAGGAGAGCGCCTTCGCCCCCGATTCGGAACAGCCCGTAAGCGGCGCCACCCAGCGCTGTCAGTCCGGCGACCCCGGCGCAGAAAGCGAGGCTGAGCAGGCCCAGGACCTGGCGCGCCATCGACGGGCGACGGCGGGAGTACTGCTGGTCGTTCTCACTGAGCCACCAGGGCGATTCGTCGACCGTCACGCTGTGTCACTCCTGCGCGTCGCGTTTTCCTACATTGTGTAGGAACGTAATCTACAACGTGTAGGAATGCAATGGCCGGCGCCAGGACGATTTCGATCAGCGTGATGATCCGGCCCAGGCGGAGGATCAGGTCGTCTGCCTCGGTGACGAACTCGGAGAACTGCTGCATCGTCGACGTTCCAAGTCGGGTGAAGTCGTCGAGCTGGCTGAGTGTCGTTTCGACCTGGAGGGCTGCCGCGCTGAGGGAGCGGACTCGGTCGGCCATGGCTGAGTTCCGCAGTCGCGCCCGGGCCGCAGCCACCCGCCCGGGATCTTGTCTCGTTGCTCTTGGGATGGGCGATACCGGCACCTACTCCGCCTTTTCGTTGACCTCGGACCGATTCCTACAATGTGTAGGATCACGGCGGCTCGGTCACCTGTCAAGGCGGAGGGGGCGCTACGGCTGGACAGTCTCGAGTACGTCGAGGATGAACTTCTCGGTCGCCGCCGCTTCGACGCCGAGTGGTGCGAAGATGGCGCTCTGGTCGATGAGGGCGAGAAGCAGATGCTCGGTGCCCACGTAGTTGTGTCCGAGGCGCAGTGCTTCGCGCACCGTCAGTTCGAGTGCCTTCTTCGATGCACCGTCGAACGGGATCATCGTCGGGATCTCGGCACCCTCGGCTGCGGGATTGATCGAGCCGGTTGCGGCCACGGTCAACTGCTCGACGGTGACGTTCTGTGCGGCAAGCGCTTTGATCGCGAGGCTGTCCGGGCTGGCGGTGAGGCCCAGGATGAGGTGCCCGATTTGAATGTCGGTGTTCCCGAGCTTTCGTGCCTTCTCCTGTGCGGTCACGATCGCCAGCCGTGCTTTGTCGGTGAAGCGCGTGAACATGTTCGCGTCTTCCTTGGGCGTGAAGCGCTGCTGGGCGGCCTGGCGGGTGACGCCGATCGACCCTCCGATGTCGGTCCACGAGGCGCCGCTGCGGCGGGCCTGGTCCACGAAGTGGCCGATCAGATGGTCGGAGACCTCGCCGATGTGATCGGCGATCATCACCGCTGCGGTCAGTTGCTCGAGCGGCTTCTCGGGGTAGCCGCGGCGGATGCCTTCGATGAGTTCGTCCAGTCGGATGTTTTTCATTGCGTCGCTCGTCATGCTGTCAAGGCTAGGTTGACACCGAAGTGCTGTCAACCCTTTCTTGACAGTGCGCGTCTCCGTCACAATGCTCGCTATGGCCTACGACTTCTGTGTCATCGGCGGCGGCATCGTCGGGCTGGCGGTTGCGCACCGCCTGTTGTCCGAGCGCCCGGGGGCATCGCTCGTCGTGCTGGAGAAGGAAGACGCTCTGGCGGTTCATCAGACCGGCCACAACAGCGGGGTCATCCATTCGGGGATCTACTACGAGCCGGGCAGCATGAAGGCTCGGTTCTGCCGCGAAGGTGCTGCGGCGACAAAGGAATTCGCGGAGGAACACGGCATCGCGCTCGATGTCCGCGGCAAGCTGCT
>JAJFUQ010000203.1 GCA_021372355.1 Nocardiaceae bacterium
GGGTCGGCGCACTTGGTTCTTGCCTCGGGCGTGGTTCACCTGGACGAGGCCAGCGCAGTCTTCGAAGCGATGCTGTCTGGGTGGGGTCGTCAACAGGCGTCTCGGCTACTCGCTGCTGAGGCCACGATCGAGCCGCGGCTGGCGTTGGTGCGGCGGTTCGCAGAGTTCGCCGGGGCGCCTCCGTGGGACTGGACTGCCGGCGATGTCGAAGACTTCACGGCCGCTTTGATGTCGGGCCCGGAACGCAAAGCACCGTCGACCATTCGCGGCTATCACATGTCGTTGCGGATGTTCTGCGACTACCTACTCGATAGCCGCTACGGTTGGATCGCGCAATGCGAGAACAGGTTCGGACGGATCCCATCGCAGGTCTGTCACGACTACAACACCGCCGCGCATCTGGTCGACTACGAGGGCAAGCCCGCGCGTCGCCCGTTCACCTACGACGAACTGGAAACATTGTTCGATTTCCTCGATGATCGCGTCGATGTTCTCGCTCGGTCCAGGAACAAAGGCGCGTTCGCGGCGCTGCGCGACGCACAGATGATCAAGACGGCCTACGCCTTCGGTTTACGCCGCCGCGAGCTGTGCTATCTCGATCTCGCCGACCTGCGTCCGAACTCGCGGATGCCGGCCTGGGGCACGTTCGGCGCCGTCCACGTTCGCTACGCCAAATCACGTCGCGGCAGCTCTCCCAGGCGTCGCACCGTGCTCGCCGTTCCGGAGTTCGACTGGGTGATCGACGGACTGCGCCAATGGGTCGACCACGGCCGCCCACTCCTCAGCCCCGGGAACCGTCAAGAGCTCTGGCTGACCGAGCGTCGACGGCGCGTGGCGACCAAGACCATGGATAGGCGATTCGCCGTCGCACGGGTGCAAGCGGGACTGCCTGCCGAGCTCACCTTGCACTGCCTGCGGCACTCCTATGTCACCCATCTGATCGAGTTCGGTTATCCGGAGCGGTTCGTCACCGAACAGGTGGGGCACTCGTATGCCTCGACCACCGCGATCTATACCTCGGTGTCCGACGACTTCAAGACCAAAACACTGCAGGCGGCGCTGCGCCGCGTCTACGGATCATCCACGACGACAGGTGAAGGCGGAGATGAGCACTAGGACCGTGCTGCGGTGGAACCTGCGTCAGCTGATGGCCCAGAACGGAATGTTCGCCACCACCGACCTTGTCGCACCGCTGCACGAGCGTGGCGTGGAGATCTCCCGACAGATGGTGCACCGGATCGCGACCAAGCCCCCGCAGCGCATCAATCTCGACCTGCTCGCCGCCCTCTGCGACATCTTGTCGTGCACGCCCAACGACCTGCTCGAGCTCGTCGCCGAACAAGTCCGTGAGGCGCCCGCGGTCAACGACAGCGGACCCGGCATCGGCGACCTGCGACCCATCCGCGCCACCATCCGCCGCCCCCACGACAACCAGTGACTCAGCGGGCCTGCTGGGAGTGTGCAAGCACCATCCGGCTAACCCCACTGACGCACGGGCGTCGCATCTGTGTCGCATGCCGTCGCAGACGGCACTATCACCCCGAGAAATGCCCGCGGTGTGAGACCGTGCGGCCACTGGCGTGGCAGCTCGACGATGCCATCGTGTGCGCCTCCTGCGCCGGTGTCGCATCGATCTTCACCTGCAGCGAATGCGGCCGCGAAGAACACCCCTACGGGTTCTACCGATGCGCCCGCTGCTTCCTACGCGAGCGCCTCACCGAGCTGCTCACCGACCCGATCAGCGGCACGATTCATCACCGACTACGGCCCGTGTTCGACGAACTGATCAACGCCGACCGCCCACAGACGGTGCTCTGGTGGCTGCGAAAGAAGCCCGGTACCGGCCCGCAGCTCCTTCGCGACATGGCCTGCGGAACGCGTGAAATCAGCCACGACACCTTCAGCGATCTTCCCTCGGACCGAGCCCACGATTACTTGCGCAGCCTCCTGGTCGCGGTCGGCGTTCTGGGCCCGATCGACATCCGCGTCGAACGGATGCTGCCCTGGATCGAGGACGTTGTAGCCGAGCTTCCGGCCGAAGACGCCGCCATCGTTCGCCGATTCGCGCATTGGCATGTACTGCGCCAGATGCGCAAGGCCTCCCACGAGAACCGGCTGACGAGATCGATGACCGATGCCTGCCGTCGTCGCGTCCGCGTGGCGATTCAGTTCATGGCGTTTCTGCACACCCACGACGCCACTCCGGCGACAGCGACACAGGAGATGCTGGAGCGCTACCAGGCGCTCCACCGGAGGCCGCTCACTGCCGAGTACGCCTTCCTCGTCTGGCTACGCCAATCCCGCATCAACACCACACTGAGGGTCACCGATCCGCCACGGTCACCTCCCTCGGTAACCGTCTCGGATTCCCAGCGGTGGGCCGCCGTCGGGCGGCTGCTGCACGACGACACAATCCGCCGCAAAACCCGCATCGCGGGACTGCTCACATTGTTGTTCGCCCAACCTCTTTCGCGCATCGTCGCCCTGCGATCAAGCCAAATCTCGATCTCCGACGATCACGCCGTGCATGTCGTCTTCGCCGCCATCCCCATCCAAATGCCTCCCCTACTCGACGACCTCATCCGCGAGCATCTGGAGCAGCAATGCGAAAGCCGCTACACCCCATCCCATACGGGCTGGCTGTTCCCCGGCCGACTTCCCGGCACCCACCTGTCCACCGAGAACATCCGCACCCAGCTCGTCGCGGTCGGGGTGAAACCCTACGAACATCGCAAAGCCGCCCTCTTCCAGCTCGCCAGCGACATGCCCGCACCCGTGCTGGCCGAACTGCTCGCGATCACCACCAAGAACGCAGCCGCCTGGGCCAAACTCGCCGCCCGCGACTGGACCGATTACGTCACCGAACGCGGCAGATCAATGCCGCATCGAAGGCGGAGCTAACTCGCAACAGCGATGTCGTAACCACTCCATGCCGCCGAGGCCACGATTCGCCTGCTCTCGTCAAAGTTGTTCTTTGTCAATCCTCCTCGCCACAAGTCAAGCAATCGAGAAACGGGTTCAAGCAGTTGCGCGCCCTCAAGCGTCTGAGACGCCGAACCGCGGGTGACCTGCACTTCGGGTAGCTCACTACCCTGCTGCGAGTCTCCGCACCTCGCTGTGGAACGGAAACCAGCGTACGGCCTCGCCGATGATGGCGACGAATGGTCCTTCGATGCCATCACCGACGCGATTTGCGAGAGGCGAAAAGGGCCCGAAGACCAGCCGGCTCGACATTGTGATTTCGTTGTGCCTAGCGAGCTGAGCGCGCCGGGCGGCCCGTCTTCTTGGTGGCGATGTTCGATTTTATGGCGTCGCTGTCGGTGTTGCGGTGGGCGGCGAGAAAGTCATCGACGATGTTCGCGCAGTCATTGTGAGTGATAGTGCGAAGCCCGGTCATTCGGGCGAAGGCGAGTGGTCCGACGAGTTGGCAAAGCGCCAGTTCCTGGTCGAAGTCGTTGAGTTCGGCTTGAGCTTTTGGGCTGGTGAGTACGGCGTCAAATGGTTGACGATATTGATCGACAACTCGGGTCCGTAGCGCCCCGGATGTGTGGCGGTCTTCCGCTTGGGCATTGGAGCCGGTGGGCCCCAATGAGAGCCACGCGAGTGTCGTGACATGCAGCGGTGCGTCGTTGAAAAGGGCGGCTTGGCGGCTGAGCAATTCGATCAGCTGCTCACGGAGGGGTCCGCTGGTCGGTGCCGGAGTGGTCACTTGTGGAAGTAGGCGTTCGAACGTGGCTGCCAGTAAATGCGACGAACTGTGGAAGTGGCGGTACAGCGTGGTTCGGGCCACTTTGGATGCTTTGGTGACGGCATCGATAGTGACCGCTTCCACCCCACCGGTGCTCAGTAGCGTTGCCGCAGCATCCAGCAGCCGGGTGCGTGACCGGATGAGCCGAGGGTCCACGTCGTCGTCAGGGACGGGCACTGCCTGACTGTCGCTCACTCGTTCACCTCGGCGGTCGATCTTCACGCGATGCTGTCACGGCAGTCTAGCAGTGTGGTACTAACGGTAGCGCAGCGAAACCGATCGTATTGGAGGGTGACGGTGCCCGAAAGCCTGTTGCCGCCCGAGCGGCTGCCCTCGCACACCACGACATGCATGGGTTGCGGCCCGGACAACCCCCACGGACTGCGGTTGGTGGTGCATCGTAGCGGCGACGCGGTGTACACCGATGTGACGTTCGATGAGCGCCATATCGGGGCCCCGGGCCTGGCCCATGGCGGGGCAGTGGCCGCGGCATGTGATGACGTCCTGGGCTTCACGTTGTGGATCGCCGGAACCCCGGCGGTGACCCGCACCCTGACGGTCGAATATTTGCGGCCGGTGCCGCTGCATCAGACCCACCGGATTACTGCCCACATCGTCTCTCGTGAAGGGCGGGCGCTGCATGTCACGGCGACAGGCACGGGTGAGGGTGGGATCGCCCGCTTCACCGCCAGTGCAGTGTTCATTGTCGTCAGCCCTGAGCACTTCGCCGCACACGGCGATGTCAGCGCTTTCGGCGATCTTCTGGAGCAGTTCTCGCGCCGCGGCGGCCTCGACCCGGAGCCGTCATGACTGTCCCTCAGGCGCGCAGCCACGGGAAAACCCCGCCTTCGGAAGCGAACTCGGTCGCTGCAGAGAAGCGAGCCGCTAACGCGTCGCGTTCACGCGCGTCCGCACGGCGCCGGGAGACCATTCTTGATGCAGCTTTGGTCGTGGCCGCGGCGGGTGGTTACGAGGCGGTTCAGATGCGGACAGTTGCCGAGCGGGTCGGCATCGCCGTCGGCACGCTTTACCGCTATTTCCCGGCGAAAACCCACTTGCTGGTGGCAGCGCTGACGCGCGAGTTCCGTCGACTCGACTCGGCCGGGGACTGGGCGAGTGGTGAGGGCACACCGCTGGAACGGCTCGAACGGCTCACCGCACATCTGCATGACCGCTGGCAGCGCGACCCATGGCTGACGACGGCCATGACACGGGCCTTCGCAGTCGCAGATACCCGCGCCGCCGCGGAACTCGACCGCGCGGCCGATGAGATCCAGATCCTGCTGGCCCGCACGCTCAGGGGCGGCGAGCCCACTCCTACCGATCTGCACGTGGCTGGGATCATCTCCGACATCTGGCTGGCCAACCTCGTGGCCTTCAGCGGCCACCGCGCGACAGCCGCCGACACCCGCGACCGCATTGACCGAGCCACCAGGCGCGTCGTGACCAGCGCTGCTAGGCCAGCCGTCTACCGGTAACGATACTGCTGGTATCGCAGCGATACTTGGCGTACTCTTTGGGGATACGGCTCAACGATGCGTCGAAAAGAGACTGCCATGTACACCCAATGGATCGAAAACCTTGTCGTACAACGCCTCTCGCTGCACGGCGGCCTGGTTCTGGATTTCGATGATTACAACGAAATCGTCATCTCCTGCCCCCTACTATTGAAGCTTCCTGCCGTCGGCACCTACCCCATCGAGGCGGTGCGTATTGACCCCCTAAGGATCGCGACCCACGAACGCCCGCTGCTGAACCTCGCCGGCGCACTGTGCACCCAGGCCTGGTCCAGCGACGATGGAGGGCTACACCTGAGCTTCTCGCGCGGACATCGCATCGATGTCGATCCCGACGCTGAACAGACAGCGTGGGAGCTCTATGGCATGCGCCACGGCTACATGGCCTGTCTACCTCAAGGACGGGTACGCGTGGTCCGCCATGACCTCCCCGACACCGACGACGCCAACATCGTCAACAGCGTCAGGCAATCATCGGCGGGGTCGGCGCGGCAGACCCACTAATCCGGCCGCGGACACTGCGACGGGTCGACTTGGGCGGCAATACGTGGATCAGGTTGAACGTGGACAGGACCGCCCTGGCGACATCGAGGCGGGCGAGCATTCCCGGATGATGCTGTCGAGGTTTTGTTGCACGCGTTCGGCAGTGATGCCGACCGATGGTGAATACAGCATGATGTGGTCGAGGACGCCGTTGTACCGTCTCAATTGTTCACGGACCTCGTGCGCCGTCCCGGCGACACCCATGGCGTCGATCATCTCCTCGGACACAGCGGCGAACATCGCCGGGAAATCGCGCTGGGCGAATGCTTGCCGGATGGCTCGGCCTTCGCTGGCGAAGCCGTTCACATCGAGTACCGTCTCGTAGGATTTGACCGAGGAGTAGAACGCAATCTGCTGCGCCAGTTCGCGCCTGGCGACCTCGGCGTCGTCGTGGATGGCGCACATCACCATGGAAATGATTTCCACGTCATTGGGGTCGCGGCCGGTGTGC